>NZ_JBKVCZ010000052.1:35911-43232 GCF_046966825.1 Hungatella sp.
ACATAGGCCTCCAACTGCTGCAATTCCCGCTTCAGTTCCACCTGATTCTCCTGCATGGAGATAGAATATCTTAAAAAAACTGCTAATTTTTCAATTGCCTCCGGCAGGATTCTCGTTCCTTCCTCACTCCTGGTCAGCCATTTTAATGTCGCCAGGGCATTGAAAAGGAAATGAGAGTTTATCTGAGCCCGCAGGGCCACCATCTCGGCGGTACGTTTGCTCTTATTTCGATTTTCAATTTCCACCAGCAGCTGATTGATATGGAGCTTTGTTCTGTCGATCTCACTTTCCAGTACTTTAAACTCATTTAGTCCTTCGGTCTGTGTCTTTGCGTTTTCTTCGTATTCGTCATGTCCTATCGCCATAATTCTTTTCTGGATGATCCCCAGCCTCTTATTAAGCTGATTGGAAATGAAGGATACAATGAAAAAAGATGCCACGATTATAAGAAAAATAATTGGAAGCATCCTTCCAAATACCTCCCACAGCCCGCGCTTTAAGTAATTCAAATCCGTATTAACAACCACTTTCCAGCCATTATCAGTCTCTGCAAGAATCGGAATCTTTCCATTGCTGTCTTTCAGGATAAACGCACCTTCCGGATTTATTTTCCGGCGCTGCAGTTCTTTTGAGAAATAGCTTCTGTCTGACATGGACATCACGGCATCACCGTTATAAATCACAATATCGTTACCACTTTTATCTTCATTAAAAAATCGATACAACTCCGTTTCATAGATCCGAAACTCGATATAATACCATCGTTTTGGATTTGGCTGATAAATTCTCTTATAAAAGGAGAATACTTTTTCATTCTTGTCATTTAAATAAGTTCCTTCATAAGCGTACTCTGATTTTCCAAGCTGTTCCCTTACAAAGGCTTTATGATTTTTTCGGAAATTCTCATGTTTTTCATCGTAAAAACCCTGCTTATACAAATTAATTTCACTGATTCTTCCCGAATTCAGCGTCATAAATTCAGCCGTCATTTTCTTTAAATACTCACTGGCCTCTTCATAAGTATCTGCCTTCAGCAGATTTAAAAAATGACTGTCCTTTTGAAGCAGGTTCATATAGGCTTCATAATACGCAAGGCAGCTGTCCGTATTTATGGCAACCTGTTTCGCCTGTGTTGTTAGAATTTCTTCCTCCTGTTCTCTGTAGCTGCTGCCAAGGTAAATATACAAAATAATTCCCAGACTCAAAATAATGATACCGATGACCAGTGTAAAAGATGCAAATAATTGCGTCCTGAATTTACAATTTCTCCATTTTTCCATCTGTATTCTCACCCTTTATACTTCTGCCTGTATTCGGTTGGAGTTATCCCTTTTTCTTTCTTGAAACTGGAATGAAAATAACTGATATTGTCAAAACCGCATTGCAGCGCAATATCACTGGCCGGTAAGTCGCTTTCCTTTAGCAGCCTTTGGGCATTTTCCAGTCTGACTCCCATTAAATATCGGTTGATTCCGCACCCTTTCGCTGTTTTAAACACGGTTCCGATATAATTTGGTGTAAAATGCATTGCCTTTGCAATGGATTCAATCGTAATCGGAGACGTATACTGCGTTTGTATTATATTTTCAATTTCTGATACAATCTGAGCCTTCCCTTTTTTCCGCTCTGTTCCCACTTCTACCTGAGCACTTGCATATATAAGACTTCTCTGACGAATTTCGTCATACAGCTGCCCTGCGTCTTTTGTATTCCCCTCTTCATCACACACGGATTCCCGACGCAGAATTTTACAGTTCTTTTCTCCAAAAAATTCATCCACTAATTTTTCCAGTTTGCCTGCCGCGTCTGTCATTCCTTCCGGGCTTATGCAGAATACCGTAACAAGGTTTCCTCTGGTCAGACATATATTTACAACCTTTGGGCATTGGCTGCGGCATATTTTCGTAAGTGAATCCAGCCCCCTTGTTATGCAGTCTGTCTTTTCTTCATCAAATGCCGTTACAATTTCTCCCAACGATTCGCCATCTCTGGACAACATCCAGCCTAAATTCAGTTGTTTTGCTTCCTCACTGTCTACTGCCACATTCATCAGCACTCTGCTGACCAGCGCCTGCCGGGCAAGCTTTAAACTGACCTCATAATTATTTTTAATCTTGTTATACAGTCTTTTTTCCAATTCCTTCTCCGTAATCTGGTCCACTGCCTTTTTTACATTTCTCAACAGCAGCATCTCATTTACAGGCTTTGTCATATAGGAAAAAATATTTAACTCGATCCCCTGTCTGGCATATTCAAAATCATCGTAGGAGCTGATAAATAAAATCTTGGTTTCCGGAAGGATTTTCCGGATTCGCTCGGTCATCTCAATCGCATTCATCACAGGCATACTGACATCGGTCAGGATAATGTCCGGCTTCAGTTCCATAGCCAGATTTAACCCCTGTGCACCGTTTGCAGCCTCCCCGATCACCTTTACCCCAATCAACTCCCAGTCAATGCTATTCTTTAACGCATTTCGCTCAAAACTCTCATCTTCTACAATCATTAATGTTGCCATAGAAACCCCTTCCCTTTTTTAATAACACCCCCATGTTGTTTTTATCTTACCATAATTTATTTGATTTTCATACCCTCTCCACACACACCAATCCCCCGGTCCGAACACCCGGACCGGGGGATTGTCATCCACTTCTTCCTTATACTCTTTTCTTCTTCCGCGCCATAATCATACTCTGCACCACCAAAAACAGGCACAGCATGGCGGCCACGGTAATTCCCGTCCACCATGCCTGATCGAGGCCGATGGAGGAAACGATATTTTGAATCGTGCTGAGTGACAGCACGCCGACAAACGTACCGGCGATATTGCCGACGCCGCCCGTCAGCAGCGTTCCGCCGATGATGGAAGACGCGATTGCATTCATCTCCATACCCATGGCGTGGGACGCCGATCCGGAGCCTACGTGCAGGAAATAGACGTAACCGCCGATCCCCGCCAGAAGGCCGCAGAGCAAATGCGCCAGAAATCTGGTCTTCTTCACATTGATTCCAAGCATCAGAGCGCTCTGCCTGCTGCCGCCCACCGCGTAAAAATTCCGCCCTGCCTTCGTCCATTTCAGGATACAGAACAGGATAATCACCACCAGAACGGCGACGATCACGCCAATCTCCACATATGCGTTAATGTATTTTCCCAGCTTGTTTACCGTTCCGAGTCCGGGTACATTGATCCGCGTATCTTTCAAAGCTACAAAGCCTTCATTGGCCACATTAAACGGAGCCGTATGAACAATCGTCGTCATGCCTCTGGCAAAGAACATCCCCGCCAGTGAGACGATAAACGGCTGGATATCCAGATAGGCCACGAGAAAGCCCTGTACCGCGCCGAATGCAAGGCCGATTCCCAGCGCAATCAGCAGGGAGGCGAAGACACTGCCTCCGTGATAATCCAGGTATACGGCGCAGCTCATGCTGACCAGTGCGACGACGCCTCCCACAGAGATATCAATTCCGCCGGTGATCATAACGAGGCTCATGCCGCAGGAGGTAATGATGAGCGCTGCATTCGCATTTAGAATATTGAAAAATGTCTGAGGCTTTAAAAACCCCTTTTTCAGAAATATCATGGCTCCGATATACATGACAAGGAAAACCACGATCGTAATGAGAAGCAGCAAATTCGTGTCAGTCAGCCTTTTCGGCTTATTTGGCAGCGCCTGGCTGCCTGTTTTTTTTGTGTTTGACATATCAGGCGACCTCCCTCTGTTTTCTTAAACTCTTTCCGAGGCTGGAAATCTTCTCTTTTACAGCCGGGGCGCTGATGACGACCAGCACGATGACGACCATGGCCTTATAGGCCGGAAGGGCATCCGAGGAGACATTAAACTTATAAAGGGTTGTCGTGAGGAACTGAATAACATAGGCTCCCAGAATCGACGCCATAATATTAAATTTACCGCCGCTTAACACATTTCCGCCGAGGGCGACCGCCAGGATGGCATCCATCTCGATATCCTTGGCAATGACCGAATAGTTGATGGTGGAGAGACGGCTCGTTTTAATCAGTGCTACAACCGCTACACACAGTCCCAGAATGACGAAGCTCAGCCATTTGATAAACGCAGGGTTTAAACCGTTCAGCCTGGAGGAACTGGCGTTAATTCCGACAGCCTGGGTATATAAGCCCAGATTCGTGAACTTTAACACCAGCATGGCGATGATGACGCAGACCACTGCCAGGAAAAATGGTGTGGGGATCGGGATTCCCGGAATAAATCCGCCGAAATACGTAAAAGTCTTATCCGTTACGATAGGAAGCTCATTGTTATTGATCCACGCGGCGATGGAACGGCCGGCAGTATAGAGGATCAAAGTCGCAACCATGGGCTGGATTTTAAAGATGGCTACCAGCACGCCGTTGAACGCGCCAAATACCATGGCGACCAGGCACGCGGCCAGAAATGCCACGATGATCGGAGCCCGAAGCGTCCCGTCTCCGCCCAGTCCCACGAGGACTCGCAAAATCACGGAACCTGCGATCGCCACAGCCGCGCCGACGCTGATATCCTGTCCGCCGGAAGCCGCCGTAACCAGCGTCATGCCGATGGCCAGAATGGCCACCTCGGAGCCATAGTCGAGAATCGTCATCACATATCCGGTTAAAACAGGGTCTCCGCCGCTGTTGGTTCCCAGTGTGATTTTGAAAAACGCCGGGTCAATTACCAGGTTAAATACCGTCAGCAGCAGAAGCGCCGCAATGGGGATGAAAATCTGCTTCCTGAATAAACCGGCAAACGCATTTGATATCGTTGTACTCTTCTTCCCTGTCATTCCATCTCACCTCCGGCAATGGTTTCCATGATTTTAGCCTGATTCAGCTCCTCACCCGACAGCTCTCCGACCACTCTGCGGTCACGCATGACGATCAAACGGGAGCACGTGTGAAGCATCTCATCCGTTTCAGAAGAAATAAAGGTGACGCTCATTCCCTCCGCGGCCAGCTTTAATACCAGCTTCTGTATTTCGATTTTCGTGCCAATGTCGATGCCGCGGGTCGGTTCGTCCAGGATCAGATATTCCGGATGGGTCAGCAGCCAGCGGGCAAGAATGACCTTCTGCTGGTTTCCTCCGGAAAGCGACTTAATGGGCGTATCCGCGGACGCGGTCTTAATTTCCAGCAGTTTGATGTACTCGTCTGCAAATTTATTTGCCTCCGCTCTGGAGAACGGCCGGAAAAATCCTCTCAGCACCTGTGCCGCAAGGATAATATTGTCTCTCACGGAGAGGTCCCCCACGATACCGTCGTTCTTGCGGTCCTCCGGAAGATAGGCAATCCCATTTTTCATGGCATCCAGAGGCTTTGTAATCTTCACCGCTTTTCCGTTCTTTTTCATCGTACCGGCGATCACCTTGTCTGCACTGAACATGGCGCGGACACATTCACTCCGCCCGGAGCCCAGAAGGCCGGTAAAGCCGTTGACCTCACCCTTTTTGATGTAGAAATCAAACGGCTTGATTCCCGCATCGCTCTGAAGACCCTCGGCCTCAATGACACGCTCATCGGCGCCTTTATAGCCTTCTGTCTTCTCCCGGATGTTTTCCATATCGTTCAGTTCCTTGCCGAGCATCTTCGCAACCAGCTTCACCCTCGGAAGCTCTTCTATGACGTATTCTCCCACCAGCTGGCCGTCGCGCAGAACTGTGATTTTATCGCATACCTCATAGACCTGATCCAGGAAATGGGTGACAAAGATGATGCCCACGCCCCGCTCTCTTAAATCCCTCATGAGACCGAAGAGCTTTTCCACCTCCGATTCGTCCAGGGAAGAGGTCGGCTCATCTAAAATCAATACCTTGCAGTCCATGTCAACCGCGCGGGCGATCGCTACCATCTGCTGAATCGCTATGGAGCAGTCGGATAACTGCTGGGTGGCCCCTGCCGGAATCCCCAGTTTGTCAAGAATCGCGTCCGCATCCGCGTTCATCTTCTTCCAGTCCATCATCTGCGTTTTTCCGCGTCCGATGTACATATTTTCAGCCACCGTAAGATTCGGGCACAAGGTAATCTCCTGATATACCGTGCTGATTCCCAGATTCTGTGCGTCACGGGGAGACTTGATAACCGCGGCCTTCTCCATGCCCTTTAAATAAATTTCGCCTTCATCCTTTTCATATACACCCGTCAGCACCTTAATCAGTGTGGACTTTCCCGCTCCGTTTTCACCCATCAGCGCGTGAATCTCCCCTTCACACAAGGTAAAATCCACCGCCTGCAGCGCGCGTACTCCCGGAAAGCTCTTATGTATATTTCTCATTTCCAATACAGACTTCTCTTTCACCAGCGCCATTCACTCCTTTTTGTAGGGAAAGAGCGCAAAGCGTTCATACGAATATCAGTTATGCCGCGCTGCACTCTTTCCATTTTCTATCCTATAAACATTTTATTGGCTTGTCGCCTAAATTCCGTATTTTTCAACGTCTTCTGCCGTAATGGTCGTGGCGTCGAAGCCTTTTTCGTCCATGATGATGGTCTTCTCGGTGAGTGTTTCGCCGTTCTGAACCTTCTTGATGATCTCGTCGATGTAGGAAGCCTGGAACGGGTTGCACTGTCCGTCGTAGTTCCAGTTCTGATCCAGCAGCTCCTGAAGCGCCCATTTATTGCAGTCAAATCCCATAACGATTACGTCCTTGCCGACGCCGTGGGAGATATTTGCCTTATCCAATGCGGCTACGGCGCCTTTCGCCATATCGTCGTTCTCTGCGTAGATGACATTGAATTTAGAGCCGGAATCGATGACTGACTGAACGATCTGCTGTGCTTTCTCGGAGTTCCACTCTGCGGTCTGCTGTGTGATCAGATTCCAGGAGTCGTCGGCCGCTACCTTAGCGTCGAGAGCGCCGGTACGTCCCTGCTGTGCCGCAGAACCCATAACACCCTGAATGTGAATTACGTTGTACTCGTCTAATCCCTGGTCAGCCAGCCAGTTTACTGCTGTCTCGCCTTCCTTGTTCATATCGGAAACGATGGAAGCCAGATATAAGTCCTCGCTGGCGTCGATGGTACGGTCAAACAAGATCACGCCGATGCCTGCGTCCTGGGCATCCTTCAACACACTGTCCCATCCGGAGGTATCTGCCGCGGATAACAGCAGGTAATCCACCTCATCCTGGATGAACTTCTGTGCCGCCGTAATCTGCTCATCGTTCTTTAAGCTGTAAGCAAATGAAGCGTCATAGCCATTTTCCTTGGTAAACATGGCTTTCAAATCAGCATCGTTGGCGGTACGGTACCCGGACTCGTTGGGGTCATTGTTGATGATGCCGACCCGGATTAACTCTCCGCTGTCAGCTGCAGGAGCTG
>NZ_JBKVCZ010000053.1:0-42961 GCF_046966825.1 Hungatella sp.
ACTTTACCATCTGGAAAGGCACGATCTTGGCAAACTCTAATACATAATAGAGAATACTGTTAAATTTCGATTTTACTCTCGTAATGTACCACGCGGTCATGGAGGTGAACAGCACAATTACCGCCACGGAACACACCGTAATAAACAGAGACCGTCCGAACGCCGGGAAAAATCCGGTCTTCCTTACGCCTTCAAAATAGTTTGTAAGGCCCACATACGTTCCCACTTTGGGAAACTGGAACGGCGCATCGCTGATGTAGAGCTTGCTCTTAAAGGAGTTCACCAGTACCAGGAAAATGGGAAACAGAAATGCGAGTGAAAGTACGCCGAAGAACGCCGTCATCACAGCGCCAGTCGATTTGCTGACTTCCATCTGCTGATTTTCCACTGTTTTAGCTTTCCCGCTCATCAGTTTTCCACCTCCTTACGTCTTGTCAGATACAGCTGTGTCAGAGAGATAATCGCCACCATCAGGAAGAAGACAACCGCCTTCGCCTGACCGACGCCTTCCCAGCCGACTCTGCCGTAAAACGTGCTGTAGATATCCAGTGCCAGCATACTGGTCTGTCTGCCCGGTCCTCCCGCAGTAAGAGCCAGGTTCTGGTCAAACAGCTTAAAGGAATTGGTCAGGGTTAAGAAGAGACAGATCGTAAGAGATGGCATAACCATCGGGATAATAATACGCCGCAGCGTCTGTGTCTTCGTAGCTCCGTCAATCTTGGCCGCTTCGATCAGGTCCGGAGAAACGTTCTGAAGGCCAGCGATATAGATGATCATCATATATCCGATGAGCTGCCAGTTCATCAGGATAACAAGACCCCAGAAGCCGTATTTCGCATCGAAGGACAGCGTAACACCGAACTTCGCCAAAATGCCGTTTAATAACAGCTGCCAGATATAGCCCAGAACGATACCGCCGATTAAGTTAGGCATGAAGAACACGGTTCTGAATAAATTCGTCCCCTTGATTCCTCTTGTCAGAGCATACGCCATCAAAAATCCAAACACATTAATGGTAACAACGGACACTATGGTAAATTTCACAGTGAATACCAATGCGTTTAAAAAGTTCTGGTCCAGAAATATCTTTTTATAGTTGCTAATGCCTACCCACGTCGCATCCTTTACCGTGGTAAATTCCGTAAATGAAAGATAAATACCCATGATAAACGGATACAGGAATGCAATGATAAATGCAATCAGCGTCGGCAGCACAAAAATCGGAAAATACCGTTTGATGGATTTTTGCATGGCGCACCCTCCTTGAACATTCATACTGATTCTTAGCTATTGACGATCACCCGCACGCTTCGCGCACGAGTCACCGTGATAAGTAAAGAAATGGGTGAGGAAGTTCCCTTACGCTCACCCATCTCATGTCTGTTGCCTTAGTCTTATTTGGTCATCGCTTTTTCATTAGCCCAGTCGACCTTCATGTCGTCCACAACGGCCTGCCATTCTTTTCCGCCCTGAGCGTACTGTAACAGGGATGCGCCAAAGTTATCCTTAAAGGTCTGGCTCGGGAATGATGTGAAGTTCCAGGATACGGAGTATAAATCGGTATTGCTCATGTATCTGTCAACTTCTTTTGCCAGCGGGTCGGTTGGCTTCTCGTCTGCTGTGAATGTATCAAACGGAGCGATAAAGCCTAACTTGTTTGTCACATAGTCTTTTCCTGTATCAGAGCTGAAGAGCCATGTTAAGAAGTCAAGAGATGCCTGCTGATCTTCTTCCTTGGCCTGGCTGTTGATGGAGAAGAAGTTCTCTGTACCGATACATAAGCCCTGTTTCTCTTCGCCTGCTACGCCTGTATAGATCGGAAGGAACTTAACATCTTCTTCCTTCACGGTATTACCTTCTACGCCTGCTACCTGGCTCCATCCCCAGTTACCGTTCTGAACCATGGCAACCTTGCCCAGTGCGAACTCAGCCATGGAGTCCTCTACGGTCTTGGCGCCTACCATCTTCGGATCTGTGCAGGAATTATTTAAATATAAGTCGAAAATGTTCTTGAAATTATCGGAATACTTGAAGTCGATCGCATCTTTATCGCTTACATTGTCATCTTTGTATTCGTAATAAATCGGAAGGTTTGCAAGGTGGGTCTGCCATCTCCAGTCTTCACCAGGTGCAAAGGATGTGGAAGCGAATACGCCTTCAATGCCCAGATCAGCCTTTCTTGCCTGCATATCCTCGGCAACTGCCTTCAATGTATCGAAATTCTTGATTTCGTCCATGGATTTTGCTTTTGCACCGTCCAGTGCGAAATACTTCTGCATAACCGCATCGTTATAAATAATGCCGTAGCCTTCTACTACATACGGGATACCGTATACGCCGTCGCCGTCTGTCACTGCCATGCTCTTATCAACCAGATGGCTGTAAATATCCGAATCCTTTAAATCACGGCAGTACTTAGCCCATGACTTATATCCGATCGGTCCATTGATCTGGAACAGTGTCGGCGGTTCTTTCTTTGCTACTTCGGATTTTAATGTCTGCTCATACGTTCCGGCTGCTGCTGTCTGAACCTTCATCGGTACTCCGGTCTCAGCCGTGTACTTCTCAGCCAGCTCTACCCATACATCCGCAACCTCAGGCTTAAAGTTTAAGTAATAGATCTGTCCCTTCGCATCGGATGCTGCTGCAGTAGTGTCCTCCGCCTTTGCCGCCTCGGTGGTCTCGCCAGCCGGAGCCGCTGTGGTCTCTGCCGGTTTCGTCTCCGCCGGTTTGGAAGAGCATCCAGCCAGTGTTCCAGCCGCCATAGCGGCTGCCAGTGAAAGTGCTGCCAGTTTTCTTAGTTTCATAATATATATCCTCCTTCCGTATCTGCGTTCTCTGCCGCAGGTACTTACCATATTATGTGTTGCGTTACGTTTGGAACTGTTACCGGGAACCTTCTCGGTAACGGTATCGGTAACGTTTCCAATAACCTTGGTTTCACTATAGCACAGTGTACGAGGAGATGCAAGAGTTTTTTTAATTCCCTTTCTATTTTTGTCACTATACCACAATAATATTTTATAATTTTATGCACATGTCACAATTATTATTCCTTTTATTTAAAAACGCAGAGGAGATTGTTGGTAAAAGCGTCGAATTGTATGATTAGGGAGACGTTGAGAAAAAGCTTGAAGTTAAGAGTTGTTTCATGTTCCATTTCTGTCGAGGCCGGTGTGGCTTGTTCCTGTGCAGGTTAATGGTCAGACACAGCACAAGCACCGGCAGCCAGACTGGGGGAGGCGCGTTCTGAATAGGAAAAATCTGCCGTAGGGAAGAAACTCACTTCACAGGGAGCAAAAGCTCCCCCAAAGAGCCACAACTCTTCGGAGGAGCTTTTTTAATGAAACCATACCACTGCTTCATCTCGTTTTTTTAATAAACACGAATCCCGATTCTACACCACGTCAATATCATCATCATGATACATATATTCCGCCACCACAAAGACCACAGCCGCTTCGTATACATCAAGTGTTTTCTCCCATTCCACCTCATGTCCTGTCAAGGAGGCGATCTGGGTAATGCGCCCGATCCGTCCGTTCTGATCTTCCAGAACTATTTCCCGTTTCCGGTTCTGCCGTACCATCACATCAACTGCCGCCAGGGGAATCACCGCCTTCACGGCCAGCGGCGCACGAAACAGAACCGCTGCTCCATATCCCTTACCGCTTCCGCTGTTCTCCGCCCTCTCCTCATATTGAAAAGAGATTGGAACTTCCTGTTTTATCTGCGGCTTTGTCCTGTTTTCTATGAGACAGCCGCCCTTTTCCTTTCTTACACGGTAAAGGACATTGCCGTCTGTCCCACATATTTCACGGGCAGGGCCGTTCTTGGGCCATCCCTCTATGGTTCCTGCCATACTTCCATCTTCTCCGTAAATTCTGGAATTTCCCACACATTCTTTAATCCTGATTTTCATCCTACCATACCTCCTGCTGCTGTAATAACGGTCTGACAGACACCTGCCAGTACCATGACATAAATGGGATTGATATCAAACCGGCGAAGCACAAACAGTGCCGCCGCAAAGATCAGTACCGCGTCCACCTTCAGTCCGGATATAACCGCCGGAAGAGAAAATCCGGCCTCCCCCCAGAAAGAGGTGATAATGATGCTCATTCCTGCAGTCGCAATCATTGCCACCACAGCCGGCCTTAAGGTATTCAGAATCCCCTGAAGCATTGTGAGTTTCTTATACTTCGTATAGACGTATGCCAGAGCCGACACCAGAATACAGGACGGCAGAATGCACCCGGCGGTTGCTATAACCGCTCCCGGAAGTCCGGCAATACGAAGCCCCACAAAGGTAGCAGAATTGACTGCAATCGGTCCCGGTGTCATCTGGGAGATTGTAACCAGATCATTAAATTCCCCCGCCGTCAGCCAGTGGTGCAGCGTAACCACCTGATTCTGAATCAGCGGCATTGCCGCGTAGCCTCCGCCAAAACTGAATGCTCCAATCTGCAAAAAGCTTAAAAACAACTGAATGTAACTCATTGTACCGCCCCCTTCTTCATCGCTCTCCAGGTTCTGACCGCTCCAAATACGATGCAGCCGATTACTACATATACCACATTGATGTTCAGGAAAAACGTAAGAATGAAGGCCGCTACCATAATTAGTACGGACACCCTGTTTTTTTCCACCAGAATTCCATGTCCCATCTCGATTACCACGGCGATAATGACTGCCGCGACACCTGCCTGCATTCCCGTCAGCATGGAATGGACCCAGACGTTATCGCGGAATGCGATATAAAACATCGAGACCAGGGACAGGATCACGAACGGTGGAAGAATCGTTCCCAGTATGGACACCAGCATCCCTGGTATGCCTGCCAGCTTATAGCCGACTACGATGGAACCGTTGACCGCGATGGCTCCAGGTGCGGACTGTGCAATAGCAATCAGATCCAGCATTTCCTTTTCGTCAATCCAGTGATATTCATCGGCAAATTTCTTTTTCATCAGAGTCACGATAACGTAGCCGCCTCCAAAAGTAAAAGTTCCAAGCGATATCATGGATATAAACAGCTTTAATAAAATTCCTTTTTCTCGTTTCATATTTTGCTTCCCTCCTCTTACCAACAGTATATTTCCACTTGATTAATAAGTAAAATAGTATTATTATATCAGATATATAATGTTTATCTTATGAATTGCAAATTTGCCAGATCGAAAGGAGGTATTTTTATGACACTCCGCCATATGAAAATCTTTGTATCAGTCTATCAGAACAATGGAATTACCAGGGCTTCCGAAGAACTCCACCTGGCCCAGCCATCCGTCAGCCTGGCTATCCGGGAGCTGGAGGATTACTACGGAATCCGCCTGTTTGACCGGATCTCACGAAGGCTCTACGTCACAGAACAGGGAAGGATGTTCTACGATTACGCGCTCCACATCGTCTCTCTGTTCGATGAGATGGAGCTGGGAATCCGTAACTGGGAACACATGGGTACGCTTCGCATCGGTTCCAGCATCACCATTGGCAACTTCCTTCTCCCCGGCCTCGTAAAGAAGTTTACGACCACACACCCGGAGATGAATGTAAATGTATCGGTTCATAACTCTTCTTATATTGAGGACTGTATTTTGAACAACAGGATCGATTTTGCACTGATCGAAGGAATTCCGGAATCTCCTCAAATTGTAAGGGACCCCTTCATGAACGACCGTCTCTGCCTGATCTGCGGCAAAGCTCATCCTCTTGCATCGAGAGACGCGGTTCCATTGGCGGAACTGGAGCAGCACAATTTTATCTTAAGAGAGCCGGGAAGCGGAGGACGCGAGATATTGGAGAGTCTCTTAACCGGCTTTCAGATTCATTTGAATGCCGTCTGGGAGAGCGTCAGCACGCAGGCCATTGTCAAGGCGGTGGCCGAGGGGCTTGGCATCTCCATTCTCCCCTATCTCCTGGTCGCCGATGACATCAGAAACGGTGTTATCCTGGAAAAAAAGGTGGAAGGTATCTCACTCTCCCGTAAATTTTCTATCATTTACCACAAACATAAGTATTTAACGCCGTCTGCCAGGGAGTTCATCCGGTTGTGCCACACCGACGAAATAATTCAAGAATTCGACCTGTAATGTTAAGAGAAAAGAAATAGTAAACTCTTGAATTTAGTGTAAAATGAAGGTACGACAGAATTAGGAGGAGATTTATTATGAGAAAACATTTCACACAGACAGCAGTTATTCTGGCCGCGGTTTCGGCCATAGGCCTTACGGCCTGCACACAGGGCAGCGCTTCCGCTCCCATTCCAGACACAATTAAAGTAGAAAATGTAAAAGATAATGTAATCACCGTACAGAGTACGGAGGAGGTAAAGGTCGTCCCCGACATGGCGGAGCTGGTCTTCTCAGTGACCACTCAGGCGGCAGACGCGAAGGCGTGCCAGGAACAGAACAGCAAAGATTTGGATCATGTAATCAGCTTTTTAAAGGGTACCGGCATTGCGGAAACTTCGATTCAGACCTCCAACTATGGGCTTGATCCGATTTACGACTGGAATTCAGGCAGAACGATCACAGGTTACGAGATGAATACCACCATTACCGTGTCCGATATTCCGATCGATCAGGCAGGAACCCTGATATCTTCCAGCGTCGAAGCCGGAATTAACAGCATCAGCCAGGTCACCTACCTTTCCAGCAAGTATGACGAGACGTACCAGCAGGCGCTTAAGAACGCCATCGCCTCTGCCAAAGTCAAGGCAGAAGCCATCGCGGAAGCGGGCGGCTGCACACTGGGGCCGGTCGTCCATGTGGAAGAATATAACGACAACCAGATCGCCCGCTACTCCACCTATAAGAATGCAGCCACTGAAGATATGGCCGCAGGCGCGGCATCCATGAGCGTCGAACCGGGACAGTTAAGCGTCGAAGCGCGTGTGACGGTGGAGTTTGAAATTCAGTAAGACTTAGGCTTAGAAATATTTTTGTACAATTATCATAAAAACAATTGACAATAAAACCAACTTCTGGTATAAAGTAATTAATGAATAGCATGTAACTCTCGCGGAGGCATAACCTATCGGTTATTTCCCGCGAGTTTTTTTATTGATAAAGAGGTTTGCTATATTTGTTACAAAAAATGGTAAGAAAATGATTTTCCCAAATCACAGCAGGCTTTTAAGTATTAAAACATCGATAATATAATTACAATAATTTATCCAATAAACATAACTTTGGAAAAAAAACAGATAACAGACCGAAAATTTAGTTCACTTTAGAACCTGCGATTCGGTATGAATGCAAACGAGAAAACGCTGAAGGAATTGAACCACCCGTAATGGTTATACTTATAAAAGAAAAAGCAGAAAAGAACATATTAAAGCGACTGTTAAACCAGAGATATTATTGTTAGAGGATAGTTATGAAAATCATAAAAAGCATTAATAACAATTTTGCTGTAGCGGAGGACAGCGCCGGGAATCAATGTATCGTCTCAGGGAAAGGAATAGGCTTTGGTACTGTTCCCAGAGAGGTTACTGACTTAGGTGTGATTAACCGCACATATTATGATGTAGATTCAGCTTATATAGCAATGATCAATGACTTTCCAGAGGAAATTATTGATGTTTCATCAAAAATCATTGATTATACGAGACTTGTAATTGATAATTCCATTAGTTCCAATATTGTCTTTACATTGGCGGATCACATAAATTTTTGTATACAGCGTTATCAGAAACATATGAATATAAAGCTTCCAATTACGAATGATATTGAATTCTTTTTCGAAAAGGAAATGAAAATTGGAAAGTATGGGCTAAAGCTGATTAAGAAACAGTTACATGTCTATCTCCCTAAAGAAGAAGCCGCTTACATTGCACTACACATTATTAACGCCGAAGAAAACTTCAAAAGTAAGGAAGAAATCAATGATGACGAGATTATCGAAAAAATAACTGAACTCATTGAAGAAGAGTATCAATTGAGGATCAATAAAGAAAATTTCAATTACTCCCGGTTTGTTTCACATATGCATTACCTTTTAAAACGTGGGAAATGCAAAGAACTTCTTTCTACTGATAATAGAAAATTGTACCATATTTTAAAGGAAGACCAACCTCTTACCTATGTCTGTACGGAAAAAGTAAGCAAATACTTTGTAAATGAAACAGGCATCCAACTTACCGATGAGGAAAAACTATATCTAATGCTGCACATTAATCGTCTGTGTACCAGAGAGGACTGTAACCAATAGGGCAGAAACCTCATGCACAAAACAGATCGCTGTTTTGTACGTGGGGTTTTATTTATAATAATTTTAACAATACTAACGCGCGAAGTGTTGTAAATATAAAACTTAAGAAAGGAACAGGAACATGGCTGCAGAATACTTTAAGTTAAAAAAATTCAGTGAAATTGGTACATCACCTGATTTTCCAAGAGAATTAGATCCAGATAGATTAGATGAGGGAGCAAAGCTAATTATGTTGGATCCATATGGATTTTTATTCCCTTATGGGGATACGAGCCAAAAACCGCCGGTATATTTTCACCATGCCTACATAAATAAAATCAGGTTCAACGGAATAACAGAATTGGGAGATGATTACCTGTCACATCAAAAATCAGGAAAACATCACGATGAGATGGCACAGCCCACTACCCCTGTGACTAAGCAATATGTTAGATTTGAAGATACTCCCTGCGGTGGCTATGTACAGCAGACAGATTTTCCCTATTCGGAAATACGATATTACGATGATGGAACCCTTACAGTAAAAGAAGCAGATTTTCTCGATTTAACTTTTAAGCCTTTCAAATACGCTAACGTGGACTATGGAAACATGTTTAAGGGGCGTTTTCAGGTTCAGCAGCCCTGTATGCTAACAGGTTTTTATGAGAACCGGCCTGTAATGGGCTTAGGCAGCTACGACCGAATTTATGCCCCCTCTACTGTCGTCGACGATGTAATGGCCGGATCTGCATATATTTATGTCGTTGGACACGGAATCAGAGAAGACGGTAGAGAAGAAGCTTACATGATTACAAAAGGCCTATATGACGATAAATCTAATGGTATCAACAATGGTTACTACTGGATTGAGGGGGAGGAACCTATTATCGTCAGTAATGCAGAAATTGAGGCAGACTGGGTACACCTTCCCTATGTAGATGACGGTACTGTTGTCTATAAAGATGCTATTTTTCATATAGGGCCAAAGGAAATTCATTTCTGTGGTAAATGGGGAACGAAAGGTTTTACAAAAGAACCGCGTATTGAAAGGCATGGCCAGTCTCAAATATACGGAAGCTGGTATGAAGGAAAGATGCCATATGAGCATAAGTTATTTTTTGCCTGGGGCGAACATACAGGTGCCTACGATCATGTGATTAAAGCTTATGGATTCCATGTAATTGATTAATTTAATGATGATATTTATCAGTGTAAGTAAGAGGTCTGTAACCAATCGGGCGGAAACCTCATACACAAAGCAGATCGCTGTTTTGTGTGTGAGGTTTCATATATTTGGGAAGGGGATTACATATGAACCATGTAGAATTTTCTAAAGAAATCCTGATACTTGTAGGCGGTGAAAAAAATGTCTCTAATTTCACGCATTGTATTACAAGACTAAGGTTTAATGTAAAGGATAAAAGTATTGTTAAAGCAGAAGATATCAATAAAATAAAGGGAGTAATGGGAAGTCAGTGGCAGGGGGAACAATTCCAGGTTATCGTTGGGGCCGAAAGTGATAAACTATATTCTACTTTATGTAAGATTGGAAATTTTGAAAATAGCGCAAAAATAAATACAAATTTAGACCAGGATTTAGAAAAAAGAGGAAAATGGAATTGGAAAAGTCTGGGCTATAAGGCGCTGAATTACCTAAGTCCAATGATGACATCTGTTATCCCTCTGATGGTAGCAGGCAGTCTATGTAAAGTCATCGCATATTTGCTCGGACCGGACTTCTTAAAAGTAATAGCAGCGGATAATGGACTATATGTTATGCTCAATCTGATGTATGATGCTTTCTTCTATTTCCTTCCGGTATTTCTGGGGTATGTTGCAGGCAAGGTACTTAACTACAATCCAATATACGGTATTTATCTGGGTACTCTGATAATCGTTCCCGGATTTATCAACTTGGTGGGTGTTCAGAATAGTTTAGATGTACTGGGTATGTCTTTCCCTATAATCAGTTACTCCAACTCATTCCTGCCGGTACTCTTGGGAGGATTAGTATGTAAATATATTCTCGGGTTCCTGGAAGACCATATTCCTTCATCTGCCAAGGCATTACTAATACCATTATTGACAGTACTGATTATGGCTCCTGTCATGTTAGGTATCTGTGCCCCTTTGGGTACTTATATTGGCAATTACCTGGGAAATTTCTTCATGTATCTGTCTTCTGCTAATTCATTTTCGAGAATTATCGGAGCTACTCTTATTACAATTGCCTGGCCATTCATTATTCTTCTGGGTATGCACGGCGGTTTATCGGCATTTGCCATGAGCATGATGAATGACTATGGTTATGATCCATTCCTTTTTAATACGGCCTATGTTGCTAATGTAGCCGTATTTGGTATCGCTTTAGGCGTGGCGTTGAAATTAAAAAGCAAAGAAAATAAGAGTCTAACTCTTAATTATTTTTTTACATGTATTTTAGGCGGCGTTACGGAGCCAATCCTATATGGAGTATTAATCAAGTATAAAAAATCTATTTTAGGTCTGATCTCTTCCTGTGCGATAGGCGGCTTCCTGTGTGGTATCTTTGTTCCCAAACTATATGTTTATACCTCTACTTCTGTGCTCGGAATCTGGGCCTGTTGGATGAATCAGGAGGATCCTCGCAATGCAGTCATTGGAAATGCAATTTTACTAATTACTTTCATAGTATCAGTTGCCGTTACCTACTTGATGAAATATAACGAGGATGCATAAAAAATCAGGAGTGAATATATCATGACATTTAAAAATGAATTTTTATGGGGCGGTGCAACTGCTGCCAACCAGTATGAAGGCGCATGGAATATCGGTGGCAAAGGAGCTTCTATTTCAGATCACTGCACCTGTGGATCACAGTCAAGTCCCAAACGAATTACACCCGTGTTGGAAAAAGGAACATTGTATCCAAGCTGGGAAGCCACTGATTTTTATCACCATTTTAAAGAAGATATCGCTTTAGCGAAAGAAATGGGATTCCGCGTTTTTCGTATGTCCATTAACTGGTCACGCATTTATCCTACAGGCCTTGAAACAGTGCCTAATGAGGAAGGATTAAAATTTTATGATAATGTTTTTCATGAGTTAAATAATGCAGGCATCGAGCCACTGGTAACCATCTCTCATTATGAGATTCCATACGCATTGGTCGAAAAATATAACGGCTGGTATTCCAGAGAAGTCATTGACTGCTATATCAGATATTGTAAAACAATATTTGCACGATATCAGGACAAAGTTAAATATTGGCTGACCTTCAATGAAATAAACTCTGGTACACTGCCGCTGGGAGCCGTGTTATCATTAGGAACAGTCAAAGGCTATTGCGGTCCGATTGCTGACGTTCCGGATGAAAAACAAATTCGCTATCAGGGACTCCATCATCAATTTGTCGCAAGCGCTAAAGCTGTTAAGATCGCTCATGACAAATATCCTCATTTCAAGATTGGCAATATGAGCATTTTTGCCGCAAAATATCCCAATACCTGTAATCCAGATGATGTCTTGTTATGTCAGAAGCGAATGAGAGATATGAACTGGTTTTGCTCGGACATTCAGGTTCGGGGTTATTATCCATGTTATGCCAAACGCTTCTTTGAAGAAAATAATATTCAAATTGTAAAAGATAGCGGAGATGATAAAATTTTGAGGGATGGTAAAGTTGATTTCTATACCTTCAGCTACTATATGAGTGCTTGTGAATCCGCAGACCCTGCTATAGTTGAACAGGCAGGCGGCAATATAATAGGTGGTATCAGAAATCCATACTTAAAATCAAGCGACTGGGGATGGCAGATAGACTCGAAAGGATTACGCTATTCATTGAATGAAATTTATGATCGATACCAAATACCATTGATGGTAGTCGAAAACGGATTAGGCGCTTTTGATCGGCTGGAAGAAGACGGATCAATCCATGATACCTACAGAATAGACTATTTACGACAGCATATCAGACAGATGGCAGAAGCAGTAAAAGATGGTGTGGATCTGATGGGGTATACCCCCTGGGGATGGATTGATGTTGTCTCCGCATCAACAGGTGAAATGGCTAAGCGTTATGGATTCGTATACGTAAAAAAATATGATGATGGCGCTGGTGATCTAGACCGATTAAAAAAAGACTCCTTTTTCTGGTATAAAAATGTAATAGAATCCAACGGCGAGAACTTAGATTAATCAGTGTGCATACGTTCCTTCTCTCATTTTTAATTATAAGCAGGAGTTATCGATTACTCCAATAAATAAAAACAGGCTTGTCCGCCTGGAAGACTTCTTTCAGTCAACCAGACAGGCAAGCCTGTTTCTTCTATACCAATCTCTGTTATTTATATTTATATCTTTTCCTGCCTCAAATCCCCTTTTATCTCATAACCTTCTTCATAACCTTCTTCATCAGCATCTCACTGAACAGCGAATTCACCCATGCAAACCAGGGCCTTGTATAAATCATCTCATCGTCCTTATGAATGCTCTCATGAATATATCCCGTGCCCGCATCATTCTCCACCAGCATATGAATCAAGCGGTCAATTTCTGCGTTGTCATCCGTTGTAAGGGCCTGAATAATCAGAGCCATCGGCCATACGTGACCTGGTTTCGTGTGGGGGCTTCCAATTCCGGTGAGCCTGGTTCCTTCAAAGTAGTACGGATTTTCACTGCTGAGTGCCAGTCTCCTGGTATTCTGATATACCGGATCGGATGCATCACAGTATCCAAAATACGGCATAGACAAAAGCCCCGGGATTCCTGCATCATCCATTAAAAGTGTATTTCCCAATCCGTCCGCCTCGTAAGCGTAGACACGCCCATATTTTCCGTGCTCCACGACTCCGTACCGCTCAATTCCGCCCCGAATCTCCCGGCTAAGAAGCTTTGCCCGGCCGGCCAGTGCATAATCCTGCCATACCGTTTCTGCAATCTCAGACATCTGTTCCAGAGCCACAGCCGCATACATGTTGGATGGAATCAGATATCCATAAGTACAGGCATCATCACTGGGCCGGAATCCGGACCAGGTCATGCCTGTATAGGCAACCGGCGTTCCCAGTCCGGAGCGTTTTAAAGTCTCTGTCTCTTTATCCGTATCCCTTTCAAACCGGTAATGGGATTCTGCCTCATGGTTCTGTTCTGCGGCCCACTGGTCTGTGACCTTCTCACAGGCGCCCTTCAAAGCATGATCCAGATGGTCTGTACGCCCTGTTGTCTTCCACAGTTCAAGGGCCAGCGCAATCGGAAAGCAGAGAGAATCCACCTCGTATTTTCGTTCCCAGGTCCAGTCTGTCTGGCCAGACCGGTCCGGCGCATAGTGACGTCCGTTGGCGGTGACGTTAAATGCATTTGCATAAGGATCTTTATTCATATAATAGACCTGTTTTTGAAGGACCCGTCTGATCAGATCATAGATCTCCTCATGCCGGGCCGCGGCGGGTAAGTAATGATGCACCTGCGCCGCCGAATCTCTCAGCCACATGGCCTCAATATCGCCGGTTATGACAAACAGGCTGCCATCCTCCAGTTCTTTTACCGCCTCGTCGATCGTATTCAAATAGCACCGTTCGAACATGTCCGCAAGCTTACCCTCGGGCAGACGTTTTTTCAGTTCTGCCGCCTCCGCCGCCAATATGGCCTGGTACTGCTCTACCATTTCAAGTCCTCCAACTTTAAGTCCAATTTTAAAGGAGTCTTTCCAGTCAGTTCAACACTGCGGCCGTCCGGCTGGCTCCCTCCACAGGTGACAACCGCCGCACTTCCGTCAAATACAAACTCCCCCTCCTCATTCACCACCATAAACGCTTTGGCAGAAAGGATAAACGCAGCAGCCGCAGACTCCCCGGCTTTCAAATGAATCCGCTTAAAGTCCGCCAGGGATCCCCCAGGCGCCGCCAGTTCCGAATCCGTAATCCGGACGTAAACCTCCGCCACCTCGTCGCATTCAAACATCGAATGGTTCGTAATTTCCACAGAGAGCTTGATCTGTCCCGTTTCGAGCTGCTCCGCCTTCAAATTGCTGTATTCAAAATCGCCGTAGCTCAAGCCATATCCGAACGGATACAACGCCTCATGTTCCATGTAGCGGTATGTCCTGCCCTTCATGCTGTAGTCTGTGAAGTCCGGCAGTTCCTCCGTTGTCCGGTAAAACGTGACCGGCAGTCTGCCCGAAGGCACCGCTTCTCCCATCAACAGCCTTGCCGCCGCCAGACCGCCCATCTGTCCGGGATACCATACATGCAGAATCGCACTGCAGTGTTCATCAGCCTCGTTTATCGCCATGGCACTGCCTGTAGACAGGAGCAGAATCACCGGAGTTCCCGTCTCACAGACCGCCTTTAAGAGTCTCATCTGGGACTCAGGAAGATTTAAATCCACCTTGTCCGCACCGGCATAGCTGTTGTTGGCGTCGCCTTCTTCCCCCTCCAGTGTGCCGTTTAAGCCCAGGCATAAGAATACCACGTCACTCCGCATTGCCATGGAAACAGCCTCTTTGATCCTGTCATCCGCCTCAGCGAGATTTTCCACATTGTCGCGGTAAAGATGAGCACCCTCCGAGCAGAAAATCCTGGTATCTTTCCCCAGTACGGCCCGTATTCCTTCCAGAAGCGTGTATTTCTCCGTTGCTGTGCCGTTGTAATTGCCCTTCAGAATCTCCTCGCTGTCGCTGTTGGGTCCGATTACCGCCACAGTCTTAAGCTTCGCCTTATCGAGAGGGAGAATTCCGTCATTCTTTAAAAGTACCATGGATTCCTCCGCCGCTTTCAGGGACAGACTGTGATGCTCGGCACAGTCATTGACCTCATACGGAATCTCATCGAATTCCGTATGCTGGTCAAACATTCCCAGCCTCATCCTCGTCATCATTAAGTGGGTGACTGCTCTGTCGATATCGTCCTCAGACACCAGCCCCTGGTTATAGGCACTCATCACATGAAGATAGACGGCGCCGCAGTTTAAATCACAGCCGCTCTTAAGCGCCAGAGCCGCCGATTCCTGGGGCGTGTCCGTCAGCCCGTGATGCATATGGAAATCTTTGATCGCCCCGCAGTCCGAAACGTAATAACCGTCGAAGCCCCATTTTTCCCTCAGAATCTCTGTGATCAGATGATGGCTCCCGCAGGCCGCCTCGCCGTTCAAACGGTTGTAGCCTCCCATCACGCCTTCGACTCCGGCCTCCTTCACGCAACGCTCAAACGCCGGAAAATACGTCTCTGCCAGATCCTTTTTACTCACCACACTGTTAAAGGAATGACGTCCCTTTTCCGGTCCCGAATGGGCGGCAAAATGCTTCACGCAGGCAGCCGCCTTAAACCTCTTCCCATTTCCCTGAAGCCCTTTAATGTAGGCTGTTCCCATGCGTCCTGTCAGGCACGGGTCCTCCCCGTACGTCTCATGTCCACGCCCCCATCTCGGATCACGGAAAATATTGATATTGGGAGACCAGAAGGTGATCCCCTTATAGAGTCCCCTGTCCTCGTTCTTCACCGCCTCGTTATATTTTGCCCGCCCCTCGAGAGCGGTCACATCACCGATTTTCTCCAGAAGCGCCTCATCAAACATTGCCGCTAATCCGATGGCCTGCGGAAATACCGTAGCCGCTCCGGCTCTGGCCACTCCGTGCAGCGCCTCGTTCCACCAGTTATAGCTGGGAATCCCCAGACGTTTTACCGCCGGGGCATCGTAACGAAGCTGCGATACCTTTTCCTCCAGCGTCATCTTTGACACCAGATCCCGCACCCTCTCTTCATCTGTCCTGCTCTCATCCAAATATACCGCTTCCATCTCGTACTCCTGTGACCTATTCTTCGATTTCGAAAATAGCCTCTGTCTCCACCGGAATATTCCCCGGCAGCACGTTCATGCCTACTGCAGATCTGGTAGGCGCTCCCGCTTCCTCGCCAAATAAATCCACCAGAAGCTGGGAACCGCCGTTTGCAACGTATGGCTGCTCATAAAAATCATCATCGCTTGCCACATAAACCAGGATCTTCACAACCTGTTTTACCTTGTTTAAATCACCGATGCGGTCCTGTAAAACAGCCAGAACATTTAACATGGAATTCCTGGAGAATACGTACGCCTCTTCCTTTGTAAATTCCCTGCCAACCTTGCCAGCCACCTGACCGTCGATTACCGGGCCGCAGCCGGAGATATAAACGAGATTGCCTGCAAACATTCTGGAGGATGAGTAAACGCCTCCTTTTGCAGGTGCCTTCGGCAGTTCCAGACCTAATTCTTTTAACTTTGCATATACATCACTCATGATTCATTCCCTCATTCTTCTGATTTTTCGTTATACTATAATTTTATAACACTGCCGCAGTTTCTTTTCAATATCCTATCGTCTGAAACGGCAACCGTTCCATCAACCATAATCATCTGAAATCCGCTGCACAGCTGTTTTGGATTTTCGTAAACCGCGTAATCCCTTACCTTTGCAGGGTCAAACACGTTAATATCCGCATGGTAACCTTCTTTTATCATACCCCGGCCATCGAGGGAAAGCCTCTTCGCAGGCAGAAGCGTCATCTTTTTAACTGCTTCCTCCATTGTCAGAACGCCGCGTTCTCTGACGTATTCCCGGATAATCTTCGGAAAGGAACCGTAAAGTCTGGGATGCGGGCAGTCGCTCACGCCGTACAGGGAATCCGAGATTACCATGGAGTATGGAAGCCGGGCTACCGTATCCACATCCTCCTGGGACATGGAGAGAACGATAATTCCCACCTTTCCCTGTTCCTCTGCCAGCAGGTCGCTGCAGAAATCAGCCGGCTCTTCATATCCGGCCTGGGATGCGGCTTCCCGGAAATTCTTTCCTGTGAATCTTCGGTTCGCCTCCTTCGTGACGGAGCTAAGCAGAATACGCTCCCAGCCTATGGCAGTCACCATATTGTCCCAGCCTGTATGTTCCCGGTAGATCTCCCGCCTCAGTTCTTCCTTTCCGCTTTTTGTCTTAAGCTTCTTTAAGGTCAGCTCCACGCTGTCTTCCATCACGGAAGGAGGCAGAAGGCTGATCAGCGTGGTGGAACCGCCGCAGTAGGGATAGAAATCCACAGTCACATCCTGGCCGGCCGCTCTGGCCGCGTCAATCAGTTCGATCGCCTGATAGATCTCTTTGCCCCAGTTTTTCACTCCGGTTGCCTTGAAATGGCTGATATTCAAGGGGACCCCGGCTTCCTTCGTGACCTCGATAATCTCCTTCACGGAAGAGACCAGGTTATCCCCCTCGCCTCGAATGTGACAGGACAAAGGGCGTCCGAACGGTGCGGCTGCGCTAATCAGCTCCTGCATTTCAGCCCGGGCGGAATAGCATTCCGGCTGGTACATGATGCCCATGGAAAGGCCCGCGGCTCCAGCCTCAAGCCCTTCACGGATATAGGCTTTTGCCTGATCCATCTCCGGTCTGGTAAACGGACCTTTCCCATATCCCCTGATCGCTGCCTTCAACGTCCCTGTCGCAAGCAAGCTGCCCACATGAAGCGGAAGCTCCCGTTTCCCCAGTTCCTCCAGATAATCGCCAAACCGTTCAATGGCCATATCCTCAGGCGCAATACCGAGACACGGCTCGATAAAATCATAAATATCCCTTCGGTACTTTTTCGGTGCCGGAATCGGCGCCAGACCACAGTTTCCTCCAATGACCGTCGTAAGGCCCTGAGCCATCTCCAGTCTGCCGAATTCAGGATTATACAGGGCATCGATATCACAGTGTCTGTGGGTATCGATAAAGCCCGGCGTCACGACAAGCCCCGACGCGTCGATGACTTCCGCTGCGGCCGCTTCCGCGCTCTCTGTCACCGCCTCGATGAATCCATCCTTTATAAGCACATCTTTCCGGAAAGGCGTACCGCCGCTTCCGTCATAGACCAGCCCATTTTTTATCAGTGTTCTCATACCAGCATCCCTCTCGCAGCCACCACTTCCTGACGCAGCGTCTCCCCGTCATAGAGATAAACTTTATTCTGCATATTGATGGCGGTGCAGACGTGAATCGGAATCAGTTCCACCTTGTCGCCGACCTTCAGTCCGGTGTCTCCCTTTTTACTGGTGATAATTCCGTGTTCCTCATTCATACGGCGAAGCTGAAGATCATCATTTCCGGCAATCAGTGCGTATCCGGGGTAATAGTAGGGAGGCGTATCGAGAAGAATATCCATGGGAAATGTCTTCGTGCCGCCGTCGATCACCGCATACTCCCTGCATGGCGTACTGACCACTGTAGCGTAGATCCGGACAGCAATGTCCTCCGGCTCAGCCGCCCCCTCCTTGCACAGCATGTAATCCTTGAAAATATAGGTGCCCGGGCGAATCTCATCCACCTTTCCCGTCTTCGCAACCTCCACGCCCGTAGGTGTGGAGCCTGCGCTGATCTCGGCAATGGGAACGCCGGCCTTCCTGATCTCTTCCGCTATGGCCTCCATCATATCGCCTTCCTCGGCTCCCGCGATGACCTTATCCTCGGTGGGCTCATCGTGATAAACCAGACTCTTAAAGGTATAAATACCGGTCAGATTCAAATTGGAAAGCTGATGGACTTCCTTCGCCAGCTCGGCGGCCTTTGTCCTCTGGACGCCGGTCCTCTTCGCTCCGGTGTCCACTTCCAGCCGGACCTCCAGGGTAATACCGGCGGCCTTTGCCGCCTCATTAAGCGGCATTGCGCATTCCATGCTGTCTACCGCCAGAATCAGGCGTTTTAAACGCCCGGCCAGTGCGATGGCTCTTTTTATCCGGAAATCACCAACCATGGGGTAAGCGATAAAAATGTCCTCCGCTCCCCCATCTGCCATGACCTCCGCCTCAGAGACCTTTGCACAGGTGATGCCGGCAGCCCCGTGAGCCATCTGCATTCTGGTAAAAAGCGGCATCTTGTGTGTCTTGATATGCGGTCTCAGCCTGCATCCTGCCGCATCTGCTTCCGCCTGCATCCGGATCACATTCTCCTCCGCCCTGGCCATATCGATGACAATGCAGGGTGTCTCCAACTGATCCAGTAATTCTTTCTGCATACGTTCTTCCTCCCTTTAAAAGCTGTCTGCCACGCTCCTGATGTGAAGCGCTGCCGCCACTTCCTCCGCCGTTACCTGGTTCGGGAATTCCTTTTTATCCACAGTTATATCCACGCCCTCTTCCGATGTTATGTCGAAGAAGTTGTCTTCCAATACGACATCATACCCATCCAGGCTCAGTTCCGCATAACTCACATACGTATCAGCGTCTGCGTGAATGCAGAATACATCTGCCTTCTCTGCCACAGAAATCCGGTACTCCGGAGTCTTGAAATCAAAGTATTTCGGCTTCACAAACAGCGTGGTTCCGCGGCTTACTATACAGCCATCCTCGATCAGACTGTATTCCGCCACCGCCCTCTTTTTCATCCCGGCCTCTGCCAGGAAGGGGGCGAAGTCCATGGGAAGCACGTTCTTCACTTCGAAGGCCGCCGCCGTGATTTCCCTTTCCGTCTCAAACAGGGTATGGAAATCCCGGTCGATGAGGCGGACCCTTAATACGGCCTTCCTCTCCTCAAAGGATTCATTATGAATGTAATAGTCAATCTCTGTACTCAGTTCTTCCTTCTCACAGGCAGTAGCCATGAAACGGGCATAGAACCGTTTCGCTCCGTAATGCAGCGCTTTCCAGCGGCCATAGTAATCGATGCTGGCCCAGGAAGCCACCGGCCAGCAGTCATTAAGCTGCCAGTAGATGGAACCCATGCACCGGCCCCAGTTCCTTCTCCAGTGCTCCACGCCGTACTGAATCGCCTTCAGCTGGAGAATCTGGGAAATATAAGCGATGCTCTCCATATCCTTCGGATACTTATAGTAGCCGGAAATATAGGAGAATATCTTGGTATTTGCAAGGCCGTTCTTCTGATGAGATTCCATGACCTCACTGAAGATGTTCTGATCCTCCGGAAGGCTGAAACTATCCAGCGTCTTCTTTCCGGGGAATGACTGGAAGCCAAACTCCGAGCAGAACCGGAAATAAAAATCCCGGTACTCCGTAAACGGTTTGTTTGAATGCCACACTTCCCAGTAATGGTTGTCGCCCCGGTTGAAATCATTGGGATCATCGAATGAACCGCCTGACGATGGAGAAGACAGCCAGTAATACGTCTGGTCATCCACCTGTTTTACCAGACGGGGAAGAAGCATCTCAAAAATCTTCGTGTAATCCGCCTTGTATTTCGGTCTGTGTCCCTCCAGACGGCCCCAGTCACGCCAGCCCCATTCCATCTCGTTGTTGCCGCACCACAGGCCGAGGCATGCATGGTGGCGGATTCGTTTCACATTATCGGCCGTCTCAGCCAGAATATTAGCTTCAAATTCATCGTTTAAATCATAGACATTGCAGGCGAACATTAAGTCCTGCCAGACCAGAATTCCGTACCGGTCACAGGCGTCATATACGTAATCCTCCGGATAGTAACCGCCTCCCCAGATCCGGATACAGTTAAAATTGGCCCTGGCGCAGTCACGGATCAGCCGTTCACTGCGTTCCTCACTCAAATGGCCGAGGAGATTGTCTTCCGGTATATAGTTGGCACCCATGGCAAATATCTTCTGGCCATTGACCACAAAGGCAAACTGGTTCCCCCACTCATCCGCATCGGTGCAGACCGTAACGGTCCTTAAACCAATCGTTCTCTCCCACACATCGAGAACAGAATCCGACATCCTTAACTCCACACGGACCGTGTACAGCGGCTGCGCGCCGTATCCGTTCGGCCACCACAGCTGCGGGGCTTCGATAAGGGCTTCGATGGTTTCATTTATGCCGACCTCTTTTTCCACGGTAAGTACGGTTCCATCCGGTGCTGTGATTTTACATACAAGCATACCGTTTCCAGCCGTGTCACTTTCGCTGAGCTTCCTTACACTGCTTTCAACCGACAGCTTCACCCCGCCGGCTCCGTGTTCCTGACGGATTCTCACATCATCGAGACGGGCGATGGAAAAGCCGGACAGATAGACACTTCTGAAGATTCCGGCATCGGGAAGCTGAGGGCCCCAATCCCATCCAAACATATAATGGGCCTTTCTGAGCGCTCCGTTTCCTTTCATGCAGCCGGTAGAAACATAAAAGATATCTCCCTCCCGGTCCGCCTTTTCGATAAAGGCGGTGGGGGAATGGAATGCAACAGCCAGCCGGTTTACAGCCTTTAACTTTCCCTTTACATCAATTCTCCAGGTGCGGTGCATATCATTTACCGCGAGGAGCAGTTCATCGTTCAAATAAATGTCTGCGATCGTATCAAGTCCCTCGAACACAAGGCACTGTTCTTCTTCCCGGAAAAAGCTTTCCGGCACTTCAAATTCTCTTTCATATTGGTAATCCCTGCGGGAAAGCTCCCTGGTCTCATACTCATTCGTCCGCCATCCATCATATCGGTCAAAACAGTTCCCGGTACAATTCCCTTATGCCATTCCTTCGATTCCATATCGCACCAGTTCCAGGTGCCATTCAGTGTAATTCTATGTTCCATAATCTGCTCCTGCTAGCCCTTGATACCGGACGTTGCAATACCTTCTACGAAGTTCCTCTGGAAGAACAGGAAGAAGATCACGACCGGAATTACGAAAATAGTCGCCGCCGCCATAAGGTGCGTCCAGTCAACCGAGTACTGGTTTAGGAAACCCTGAAGACCTAAGGACAGCGTCAGTTTTTCTGTCTTGTTAATATAAATGAGCGGCGCCAGGTAATCGGACCAGGCATTGATAAACGCATAGATACCGACGGTTGTCAGCGCAGGTCTTGAAAGCGGAAGTGCAATGGCGATGTAGCGTTTGAATTCGCCTGCGCCGTCAATCTTTGCCGCCTCCATTAAGGAGTTGGGAAGACCCGCAAAAAACTGTCTCATAATAATGATGTAGAACGGGCTGCCAAAGAATGTCGGCAGAATCAGCGGTACATATGTATTGGTGAAGCCCAGTCTGGACCAGATCTTATATAACGGGATCATGGTTACCGTATAGGGGATCATCATCGTTCCCATAATCAGAGCGGATATAATGGGAGCGCCTTTCCATTTGATCTTGGCAAGAGAGTAGGCTACCAGAGGGGTAGCTACCATCTGTCCCACTACGGAAAGCAGCGTGATGAAAATGGTATTCATCATATATCTGACATAAGGAATCTTCGCCATGGCCTCCGGGAAATTGTTCCAGATGATCTCTCTCGGGAACAGTCTGACCGGCAGCTGAAAGGCGTCCGCGTTTGTCTTAAGGGCCGTCGTCACCATGATTAAAAACGGTGAAAAGAAGACGATACTCAGCACGATGACAAGTACATACTTCGGAATCGGTTTTAAACGTTTTTTATAATACGCGCTATTGTTTTTCATTCTTATTCACCCCCTACGCCATTCTCGGATACCTTCTTCGTGATCCTGGTCATTACCAGCGTCAGTACAAATACAATGACAAACAACAGCCATGCCATTGCAGAAGCCCGCCCCATCTTCATATAGGAGAAAGCCGTATTAAACAGATACAGAGGATACATTAAGATCGAGTTGGCCGGTCCGCCGCTGGCATTGCTGGCGCCGCCGCCAGAGCTTGCATTAATAATAACATATACCTGTGTAAAATACTGGAATGAGTTGATGATATTCAAAATTCCCTGATAAACCAGAACCGGCGCCACACACGGCATCGTAATCCGGAAAAACTTGTCAAAGGCATTGGCTCCGTCAATCTCGGCAGCTTCATAATAGCTGTTCGGCACATCCTGAAGCGCCGCAAGGCAGATCAGCATGGTCGTACCGGTACACCAGGTACCCATTAATACCAGCGCCCACTTCGTATAGGCCGGATTAACCAGCCAGGACGGCCCGTTGATGCCGATCATCTCCAGGACACGGTTGATATAGCCGTATGTAGGGTCGAACATCCAGATCCATACCATGGTAGCCGCAACCATCGGGATAATGGAAGGCATGAAGAAAATGGTTCTCGCCACACCTCTGCCCTTAAACTTACTATTTAATAAGGAAGCAAGGAGCATTGCAATGAATAAGTTGATGGGAGTGGATACAAAGGCCATGAACAGAGTATTTCTCAGGCTCTTGAAAACCAGCGGGTCCTGGAAAATATACTTGAAGTTCTCAAGGCCGATCCATTCCGGCGGCTTCACCGGGTTAAAGGACGTGAAGCTGTAGTAAAACGAGGTGAGCAGCGGTATCAGGCTGAAACATACGAATCCAATAATCCATGGAAGTGCAAACAGAAATCCATTGATATTGTCCCGCCGTTCTGATTTGCTCATTTTCTTGGCAGTCGGTTTTGACATTGGACTACTCCTTTCTGATGTGTGAGATCGCAAAAACGATCCGGATATCAGTACTTATTCAGCTGTATGGCTGAATAAATACGAATATCACATATGTGCTGCGGCATCATATGTGATATTCTGATTGTCACGGTGACCCGCTGAGTTATCGGTTACTGAAGCATCTTTGCCTGGTCGGCAAGGCCCTTCATGGCCTCCTCCGGCGTCTGCATACCGTTGTAAGCATAGTCAAGATACTCTTCAATTAAGGAAGTATATTTTGCAAGATCTTCAATCTTAGCATACTGAATGCCGTTTTCTGTCTTAAGCGCTTCAATAAACATATCGAAGTTCGGCTGTGCCAGAATATCCGGATCATCATATAATGCAAGCTGTGTCGGCAGGTTTGCCATACCGATTAACAGTTCTTTTGTCGCCTCAGAGTTTGTGAAGTACTTAACGAAATCCCATGCTCCCTCTTTTTCATTCGCTACAACCGGAATGCTTAAGGAGTTGGTCTCATAACGGCTGGTTCCTGCGATCTCCGGATGTGCTTCGGTTCCAGGGATCAGCGCTACGCCGTAGTTCACGTCGGAGTTGAAATTTTTCATCATGGCTGCCATCCAGGTTCCGTCAAAACGGAATAACTGCTTACCGGCGAAGAACATGTCGTTCTCTGTATAACGGTTGGTGTTGGCGGTTGCTACGAATTCCTGAACCTTCTCAATTCCGTACTGGCTTCTGAAGTCGATGTTCATCTTAAGACTGTCGAGGATCGCCGGATCATCCGGTGTTAAGGTTAATCCGTCATCTGACCACCACTTTCCGCCGAATGCGTAGATCAGCTCCTGTCTTGCACTTGCCAGCGGGAATAACGGATAGCCGAGTCTTGTAATGGTTCCCTTATCGTCAACCTCAGTGGCCTTTATCGCCATCTCATACAGTTCTTCCATGGTCTTCGGAGGCTCTGTGTAGCCGATCTCCTCAAGAATGTCCTTATTATAGAACATCTGGATAATCATGGATGCCAGCGGGGCGCCGTATACGGTGCCGTCAAGAGTGTTGGCTTCCAGAGATTGGTTTGAAAATACGCCCGGCAGATCGTAATTATCAGCCGCTGCCAGATCGGAGATGGACTCTACCAGACCGTTGGTGGCGTAGGAAAGAACATCCTGGTTGGATACCTCGATAACGTCAGGCGCCTCATTGCCGGAAATGGAAACGATGATCTTCTGCTTATCGGATACGCTTAAGCCCTCTACAAAGTACTTGTCCTGGCTCTCGTTATAAGCCTTAATCGCATTCTCAAAACAGGCTGCCTCATCACCTGTATGGGAATACCAGAAAACTACTTTCTTTCTGTCACCACTCTCTGCCTTTGTATCCCCCGCTGCCTCTCCGGCTGTTGTCTCTTTTGCGTCTCCGCCTGCAGCCGCAGTGGTGTCAGTTGTGGTGCTCTTTCCGCCTCCGCATGCTGTCAGTGAGGTAATCACCATAGCAGTTGCCAGCAGGCAGGACATAAATCTCTTCTTCATTTAATTCTCCTCCTTTTCTTTGCATAAAAGCAGTTATTAATATTCTTCATATTTTTCAAACTTTTTTTATGCTTTTTCAAATCATTTTTTCTTTTGGTAGTTTTAGAATATCATACTTTTTGTTAGTTTTCAAGTATTTTTTTTCTTTTTGTTCGGCTTTTTTATCACTTTTTTTAATTAACCGCTTACTTTTTTTAATCCCCGCTCTTTTTTTATATGTTTTTTAGTTTGTTTTTTCATACTTTATGTCTGATTTTTGTATATTTCCGCAATTATTCCAAACAATTTGGCAACTGATGTGACCCAGACTTCTTTGTAGGTAGACTGGTTGCCGCCGGGCCAGTAAGGGACATCGGAATTGCCGTCCGTCTCGATTCCCACGGGCAGCTGTCCCACACAGGTACCCGGAAATGTGGAGAAAAGCTGCTGATATCCCCTGCCTGCACCGTACATAAGAGAGCGGCCGAACGGATTCTTGCCGAACAGCCAGTCTATCTGGGAGGCCGCGGCCTTCATCAGAAATGTATCCTTTTGATATCCGCCCACAGCAGCCGCGCCTTTGGCCGCGGACAGCATCACCGCTGTATTTCCACGAAAGGAAAACCATACCGGGAACTGGCGCACTCCATAGCCCGGTTTCACTCGGGTTCCCGATTTTACCTGAAGCGTGTGATTATCTTTCTCTTTCTCATAATCCGCCTGCAAATGAAGCAGGCGGAAAATATCCGGATCCTCCGCTGTCTCCGAATAGAGTCCGGCCGGAAGCATTTCATAGGGGGAGGCATACCCAAACAGATCCTTTAAATATTCTCCATACAGGCGGATTCCCTCTTCCCACAAGATCTTGTCGGGATGGTGTTCCAGCACGCGGCACAGCAGTACAAGGGCCGTGGCCGGAACGTGTTCCCTGGCCTGGTGATTGTAGTGGATGATATCCTGATGGGTCTCGTCCCTGTAGAAAAAGCCGCGCATTCCCGTCTTCGAGGAATCCTTTTCCTGACAGTCCAGGAGTTTCCTTCCATACTCTGCCGCCGCCTCCGCATACTCCTCCTTCTCCGTCACTTTCCAGATTCTGGCGGCGGCGGTCACAATCTCTCCATAATAAAGCGCCGCAGAGGAAGAGTATGTGTGCTCCCACGGAAGCGGCAGTTCCATGCCATGGGTCCGGTAGCGTTCCTGTGCAAATCCGAAGTCCTCCTCTGCCGCCCCCGCACACCGCCAGGCCAGCTCCCGGTCGTAATCGCCCAGACACTCGGCAGCCAGCGCAAAGACTCCGGCGCAGATAAAATTCTCAAGGGCGTGGTTATGAACACGCACGTTGGAAGCGTCATCGTCATTGCCTATTTTTCCATCGGTCCACCGGATCAGGCCGAGGCTGGCGGCCCGGTAACCGTCTCCGAATCTCGTCCGGAAGACGAATTCAAGTCCCCACAGGGCCTCTTCCATCAGTCTCTGGCAGAGCAGCGTGCTCTCTCTTCGCTCAGCAGCGAGTTCCAGAAGGCTCTCTACAGTCTCCGCGGACTGGACCGTCTGCTGGGACATGTCGCCCGCGTCGTGCCAGCCGCCGCAGTAGGGAAGCTTCAGGCCTTTATGCTCCGCGTATGTGTCCATATGGCAGAGGCCATGCTTGCCCGGAACCGGATAGCCGCACCGCTCGCAGAACAGGAAGTTTATCCCTTTCCACGTTACGTCCTCCAGAACACCGTCCCTTATCGGAAACCAGTCTCCGGCCGTACCGCCTGCACAGATTCGGTATTCCCCCTCCTGCGTCAGCTCTGAAAAGTCCGCGATCTGGAAGTTTTCTCCCCTCCAGGCCACATTTTCCAGACGTTTCTCCAGACAAATCTGTCCCTTTCGGTCCTCAATTGTAAATGTATCCGTCTCCGTCCCCGCAGCCAGCACCGCCTTCTTAGACGCATCAGGCTCATAGCCGCAGGTGGAATAGCAGAATTGATTTGACTCCGGGAGCCATCCGCTTTCCTTTCCCGGATTTTCCACGGCCTCCAGCCAGATTTCCTTTACATAGAAGACGGCGTTCTCGCCGCTGGCGGTATCCCGGCCATTGATCCGGTAGCGAAATCCAAATCCGCTCACGCAGTCCCTGGGCAGAGATGGGAACTCCCAGATACAGTCGTTCCACTGGTGATTACTCAGGTTCATCATGTGAAAACCCTGTCGACGGTACCGATCCGGCACTTTGCGCTCTCCGTCATTTTCCAGATACATGGAGAGACTGACCGTTCTCGATCCGTCGCACTCCGGCCTGATCAGGGCGCGTACGCGGTGAAACGACGTCCAGTCCGCCTCCTTCACCGGAAATGCCGCATGAATATGGCCGTAATATGAGCAGTCGCCATCCTGCGGCATCCCTTCGGGCCAGCACGGGCACAGGAGAGGGGCCTCCATAGCCAGCATATTTTCCGCTTCTATCAGGACAGTTTCCACCGTTCCGCGCTCCATGGACACAGGATTGCCGCAGCAGCCCTCCCCGTCTCCGCTCCACACGGCCCGCCTCGCCGTCACCTTTTTTTCTCTCTCCGTCTGTTCCAGAGATACTTCCTCGTGGAGAGGCAGCGGTCTGTGTATGTAACCGCTCTCCATCAGTTCCTGCTGAAACTCTGCATTCATCCGCATATTCCATCCTTTCTGTCATCACTCCGCAATTCGCCGGGAGTCCGGGATTTATATTTCTGTAAAGCTTACAATCGTGTGGATAGCAGGTGCTATATGCACAAGGACTTATGATACATGATACTGGCTGCCTCACGATCCAAAAGCACCTCGCAGTTCGGATGCAGTTGAAGAATGGAGGCCGGTACCGCTTCAGTCACAGGTCCTTGCAGGGCCTGTCTTATTATCTCCGCCTTATGCGCTCCCTTTGCCGCCAGAACGATCCGCCTGCTTTGCATGATCGTCCTGATCCCCAGTGTCAGGCCGCCCAGCTCGTGTCCGTCGGGCACTCCCGTCTCTCTTCTTACCCTTGCCTCGAATATCTCGTCCATAGGAGATACCCAGGTATCGCTGCCAAACGGTGTTCCCGGCTGATTGATCCCGATATGGCCATTCCAGCCTATGCCCAGTATCTGCAGATCCGCACCGCCGTGTTCTCTGATACTGTCCTCAAATTTTCTGCTTTCCAGTTCAAAATCATCACTCTCTGTGAGCGGCATTAAAAAACGCTCATCCGGCACGCCCAAATGGTCCAGCAGCTGGCTGCGTATCATGGCATAGCAGCTGCCCGCATAGCTCCGCGGGAGATTCGTCAGTTCATCTACGTTAAAGAACACGGCTTCCGAGACGTCAAAGGGATGGAGCTCATACAGCTCGCTGACAATTCTGTGCATATTTGTAGTCGTCTGCCCTGTGGAAAGGCCGATTACGGAATTCTTCTTCTCCAGAATCTGCCCGATAATTCTCCAGGCAGCGATTTCGTCAAATTGTTTTTCATTTTCTGCAATAGTTATCTTCATGATTTATTCTCCTGTCATTAAATGCTGTTTATTCGTTCCCTTTTCCAACTGTTCTGCCTTCAGGCACCCTACGGCCGCCGCACCGATTACACCGGAAAAGGCTGCATCGAAGCCGGATACCCGGAATCCTTTTGATACGTGGCGCATGGTCACTTTCTCCAGGAGATTTTCCACTTGCTGGAAAAACCACAGATCTGACATCAGGCCGCCTCCGGCCACCACCATATCGGGATCTGACATGCGCACCAGATTCATAATGGTACAGCTGAGCACCGCAGCGGCTTCCTCCGCAATGGAAAGGCAGAAATCATTGCCCTCCCTGGCCATCCGGAATACGGCCGCCGCCGGATATCTTCCGTTCCGTCCCAGCTCCAGGAGTTCCGCCGGAGCCTCCGCCTGCCTCTCTTTGACCATTTTATGAATTCCGATTCCGGAAGCTGTGAGTTCACAGCAGCCCCTTCGTCCACAGACACACTCTCTGCTGCTCCTGTAATCCACAACCATGTGGCCGATTTCCCCCGCATCACAGTGGGCCCCATGCAGCACCTTTCCGTCTATCACGAATCCGGCAGCCAGCCCCGTTCCCGCATTCACATAGATAAAATCGGAACAGTTCTTTCCCTCGCCCCACAGAAGCTCCGCCGTCGCCGCACTCCTGACATCGTTATCAATACCCGCCGGCACTCCCAGCCGATCGGCAGCCATTTGCGCCAAAGGAATTGGAATTCCTTTTTCATGATTCACAGAATGCCAGATTCCATTTCTGAAATCGCTGATCCCTACAATGCCGATACCCGCTCCCCGGATTCTGTCCCCCGGGGCTTCCTCTGCCACATAGTTATCGAGACACTGAAGCAGATGAGCCGCTATTTCCTCCTGCCCGGTCAGCCCGGTCGGATATCTCCTGTAGCGCAGAAGCTCGCCATCCTCCCGGACCTCTCCGATGATGAGCTTCGTTCCTCCATAATCCATTCCCAGATACGTATTCATGACCTTTATTCCCTTTCTACACTTGAATTTTATGAAAAGGTTTTCATATTTTTACAATACCATCCGGTTATCCGCTTGTCAATTCGTGATATTCCATAAATTTGACCCTGCATTTTTGTGAAAAGGGTTTCATTGCAATTTCATTTCGTTCGTGATATACTGGGAGGACCCCCGGTTCTTTATTCGTGGGAAACAATCAGATCTTTAGGAGGGGCAGATTATGAAATCAACAATTACAATTACCCAGATCGCCCAGGAAAGCGGCGTCTCGGTCGCCACCGTCTCCCGTTTTTTAAATGGAAAAGTACCGGTCTCCGCTGATAAAAAAGCCCGGATCGAGGCGGTTGTCAGGAAATATGATTTTACGCCCAACGCACTCGCACGCGGGTTAATATCGAAGAGAACCATGACGCTGGGTGTCATTTTGCCGGATATCACCAATCCTTATTTTGCGACCATTTTTCAGGAAGTCCAGAGATGCGCCGCTGAGGAGGGATACTCCGTCTATCTGTGCAACACCCGTTTTCACCACGGAGATGCCCCGATCGACGAGACCGGATATTTCCGTATGATGATGGATAAAAAGGTGGATGGAATTCTGATCATCGGCGGACAGCTGGACATGGTCGAAATCACTCCCGCCTATAAAGAGGCGCTGAACAGGCTTTCAGCCTCGCTCCCCGTCGTGGCGGCGGGCCGCGAGATTTCCGGCGCCGGCTGCATTTTTATAGACTCAGAGAACGGAAGCGGCGTCACAACTGCCTACAACTATCTCTCCTCACTGGGACATAAAGATATCGCCTTCGTCGGAGGCCAGCCCGGCGTCACCATTACAGAGACCCGCCTGGAATCATACAAAAAAGCTGCCGCCGCATCAGGCCGCGAGATACGTGAGGATTTGATATCCCTCTCCGACTACTATCTCCCGGATGGATACCAGGCCGCCGAAGCCCTTATATCCAGAAATGCGCCATTTACCGCCGTAATCACCATGAACGACAATGTGGCCCTCGGCGCCATCCGCGCATTCGCCGACCACGGTCTCTCAGTCCCGCGCGACGTGGCCCTCATCAGCTGCGACCGTTTCTACTTCGCCGACTATACGATCCCCCGCCTCACCAGCATCCATCACCACAGCCGCCGCTGGGGACAGATGGTCGTCCGCACCCTGATCCAGGCCGTCCAGGGCTCCACCGAGAACGCCCGCATCACCTTCCCCCCGGAACTGATTATCGGTGAAAGCTGCGGGACACATCTGCACCATTAGATTCCGGTGTAATCTTCATACTTTTTTTCTGATTTTTCTGTTGTTAGAAAACTTTTCATATGATATACTGAATTTACAAACAGTATTTGGAACTATATTCTTATTTTTTTTCATATTTGAGAGGTGATACGATGAAAACCCTTGATGAAATTATGCCCGTACTTCAGCAGCTCCTCACATTAGTGGAACAGCACTTTGGAAACAAATGTGAAGTCGTGCTCCACGATCTCACGAAGGATTACAACCATACCATTGTCGATATCCGCAACGGAGACATTACGCACCGTTCCATAGGCGGCTGCGGAAGCAACTTAGGACTGGAGGTCCTTCGGGGCACCGTGCTGGATGGGGACCGTTTTAACTACGTTACCACTACACAGGATGGAAAGATCCTGCGCTCCTCATCCATTTATCTTAAAAATGATCAGGGAGACGTCATCGGATCGATCTGTGTGAATCTGGATATCACGGAGACGCTTCAGTTTGAAGGCTATTTACGCCAGTTCAACCAATTTGATAACTTTACATCCAACGACGAGGAGATTTTCGCTCCCGACGTGAACAATCTTCTCAGCCATCTGATTCAGATGGGACAGGAACAGGTCGGAAAGCCTGCCCTGGAGATGAACAAAAACGAGAAGATCGAATTTATCCGTTTTCTCGACCAGAAGGGCGCGTTCCTCATCACAAAATCCGGGGAACAGATCTGCGAACTTTTGGGAATCAGCAAATTCACCTTTTATAATTACCTCGAAATCAGCCGCAGCCAGTCCGATTCTTCTGACAGCGACCAGACCTGACAGGGCACGCGGGAGACAGTATTATGAAGGAGCGCTCATCAACTTCACTGACTGAAGGGCCCATCACCCGGTCGATTCTGCTGTTTACAGGCCCCCTCATCATCGGGAACCTGTTCCAGCAGCTTTACAACACCACGGATTCCTTTATCGTAGGCAATTTCGTAGGCAGCGGTGCGCTGGCCGCCATCGGCGCCAGCGCCCAGATTATCAATCTGTTCATCGGTTTCATCATCGGCCTGACCACCGGTGCGGGAATCATCATCGCACAGTATTACGGCGCAGGGGATGGCACCCGTCTTCACTCAGCCGTCCATACGTCCTTCTGGTTCTGTATCCTGGGAGGAATTCTGGTTTCTATCGCAGGCTGTCTTCTCTCCCCCCTTATTTTAACCGCCATGAACACCCCGGCCGAGGTCATTCCCGACGCGGCGCTCTATCTGCGCGTCTATTTCCTCGGGGCACTGTTCAATATCCTTTACAATATGGGAGCCGGTACGCTGCAGGCGACGGGAGATACGAAGCATCCGCTCTACTATCTCTGCCTTTCCTCTGTAGTCAACGTGGTGCTGGACATACTCTTTGTCACCGTCTTCCACATGGCCGTGCTGGGGGTTGCGCTGGCCACTTTAATCGCCCAGCTGGTCTCGGCTGTCTGTGTGTTATGGAAGCTGACTCATACCGATGACATATACCGTCTGGTACCTTCACAGATACGTTCCGATCGGGCCATGCTGGTAAAGATATTAAAATTCGGCATTCCCACCGGGCTTCAGACCGCCATTACCTCCCTGTCCAATGTCATTGTACAGAGCTATTTGAACGGCTTCGGTTCCCTGGCCATGGCTGGCAGCAACATTTACGGGAAGGTAGACAGCTTTGCTCTGCTCCCGGCCAACTGCCTGTCCCTGACCACGACCACCTACATCGCTCAGAACATGGGGGCGAGAAAGTTTAACCGTGTAAAGAAGGGCTTTAAAAGCTTTCTGTGGCTTGGCAACGTCTACGCAGTCGCCATGGGAATCCTGCTCTGCTTCTTCAGCGCAGGCCCGCTCCGGCTCTTCACCTCCGACCCGGAGGTCGTCCATTTCGGAGCCATGATGGGACAGGTTCTCGGACCGGGTTATATTCTGCTGATTACTTGCCAGATCCTGATCGGAACCGCCAGAGGCGCAGGGGACACGTTAAGCACCATGCTTCTGTCTATCCTGAACTTATGCGGACTCAGAATCCTGTGGCTGACCATCATGATACCCCTCTTCCCATCCATCTACACACTGTATCTCGGCTATCCCGTTACCTGGGGAACCGCCGCGGTCTGTATGGGAATCTACTACCGCAAAAAAATCAAACCGCGCCTCGGGCTGTCCTGATTTTTCTTTCATAAGCCCCCCTGAATGAATCCGTTTATGATTCTCGGGGCAAATCCCTGCTTGGTACTATACTGGCGGCATATAAGGATTTTGAAGATAGATTTTCCATTGTTGAGACCAAATTACCTGCGATTGATATGGTAAGAAAAGCAACTCAAAGCAAAATCGGAAGATTTCATAAGCAGGATATCCGGGAGCTGTGCCCGTCCCTAAGCATCAGTTCCATTGAGGGTTCTTTGCAAATGATGGAAGATGCGTATTTTAGCGATTTGGCTGCCAGGGCAGTTCTCTCTTAAATACCGCATCTTCTTATCCCATCAATTATACATGATATTTTTGTTTTTTCACAACTCATCTATATAGTCTAAATGAATCTCAACCTCAAACATCCGGTTCCACGGCATCCAGAGGTCAAACCGGTACGGTTCCTGCGGAAAATACTTCGCCTGAAACTCTTCCAGCCGCTTCTTCACAATCTCCCGAACGACCGGCTCCTTATCTCTTAAATCGAGACGGTTCAGAGCCGGATCAATATCCGTCAGATGATCGGTCACGTCTCTGCGCACCTCAGCCATATAGCCCCAGTCCTCCAGATATCGGAAAAACAGGAATTCTTCGGACGCATCCCGCACCGCCTCTGATAAGCGCCCCAGCTTCTCCGCCGCGTTCCACGCGCACAGATGGGACAGTACCGTTCCAAGGGTATTGGATGATGTGTTCCATCCGCCGTAGGCGGCCAGCTCCTTCAGCATGTCCTGCTCGTATAGAAACTGCATCAGCGCCCGGTCGGCCCCATTGGGAATCGCGCAGTCGGCAATTCCCACTGCCAGCCCTTTTTTCCTGTATTTCCTGATTCTTGCAAGAAATGCAGACAGGTTCCGCTCACTCTCCAGAATAATGTCGTCGGTGAGGATTTCCTTTTCCAGCTTTAAGCTGAACGGTGTAGGCGGATTGACCGCCAGTACGAAATCCGCCTCCGCAGACGTCTCTGCCTCGCCGCATCCGGCTGCCAGCAGGTGGGACAAAACCGTCTCACCGATACTGCGGTCCTCATACGATGGAATCTGTGTCTTTCCGCGCAGGGAGGAGTAATCGACGTAAACGGCAGGCGCCAGACCGCTCTGCCCGTTGACCGCCCGGGCAAGCAGTGTACAGCCGATCTCATCAGCCCCCGGATACATGGCAATACGGGAAAGCAGATTTTTCTTTGCCATAACGGAGCTGAGTTTTTTCCGTTCAGAGGGAGCATAACCGTACTCCCGGCAGTCGTCCAGAGGAATAATCATATAGTCGATGACACCCTCCTCCACCAATTCGATGGAACGGATATGGTTGTTAAAGTTGATACGGCGCCGTTCTAAGAAGTCGTTTAAGTATTCCTCCGGCACTTCCCGGCAGATGGTCTCCAGTTCTTCCAGTTCCTCCAGAGACGCCGCCTTCACCGACTCCTTATCCCGGATCACGCCGTAACGGAAAATGCGGTAGCCATAATCCTCATAATAATCCGGTTCTTCCCCGCTGCCGTCCCTTGCCGGTGCCCGGGTAATCAGTTGAAAGCCGTATATCTGAATCCCCGGCTCCAGCTTCTTGATCTCCTTTAAACGCTCCAGCCGTTTGGCACAGACCGCGTCCGGCAGGTGATGGAGCCTCGACGGCACAATCCCTCCGTACAGCAGCATATCCATGGATACCACGAGATGGGAAGCTCCTTTTAACTGTCCTTTTGTCCATTCCCAGACAGCCTCTACGTCAGCCTCCTTTTTAAAGTCTCCCAGAATCTCCTTTGGCGGCATACTCAGCTCCAGCCCGCTCATTCTCCCGATATAGTCCGGATAAATGTAATTGCAGGGCCGCTCATCCAAAGGGATAAATACAATCTTTGACATATTGCATCTCCTTTTTCATACTTTTTTTAATATTTTTCTTTATCGTACACGTTTCTTCAGCTTCTGTCAATATAGTCAATATGCCGTATTTACCCGCTACATCTTATGGAACATTCCTAATATTTTTGATTTTTTTACTTTTATATTGTGTTACATCCCAAATTGTGCTAACATGGATGATATCTAAATTTTAATCTGTTTTTATGTCTTTTTCATACTTTTAGGAATATTTTATTCTTTTGGTGCAACCTGATAACAGCAACAGGATAACAGCTTCGAAACAGAAAGGAGATTTGCCTCATGACCGTCTATTGCAAGGGCCAGCCTGGAGAACTTCCGGAGATTCTGGACTTTATCAACATGGTATTCAGCATGCACCGGGTCCCTCATAACTTCCGGACCCTCTTACCCAAACTTTACGGTGCGGACCGCCAGACCGAATGGTGCCACTATCTGGCGAAAGAGGACGGCAAGATAAGCGCCGTCGTCTGTGTTCTCCCTATCGCCCTGGAGCATGGCGGCCATACGATCACCTGCGCCACCGTGGGCAGTGTCTCCGTACATCCTTACAGCCGCGGAAAAGGCTATATGAAGAAGCTGATGGTCATGGCTGCCGAAGATATGGAACGCCAGGGTATCACCTTAAGCATTCTGGACGGCAGGCGCCACCGCTATCAGTATTACGGCTACGAGCCCGGCGGCCACTATCTGGAATACCGTTTCAATGAGGATAACTTCCGCCACTGTGCGGCCCGTTATCCTGACATCCCGCTCACACTGCGCCTGGTCGCGGCCGAAGATACCGAACGGATCAGGGAAATGAGCCGCATGTATTCCGAGCTTCCCGTACACACAGTCCGCTCCGTTCAGGATTTCTTTGATATCTGCACCAGCTGGGGCAGTAACCTGTACGCAGTGGAGTTGGAAGAAACTGTGAACCCGGCAGGTTCCCCGGTTCTCCAAAAAAACCCAGAGACAGCAAGTACCTCGGATCCGCAAAAATCCGCACAGCCCGCAGCGCCCGCAGCCGGTTACATCTGCGGCACAAAGGACCATGTCTACGAACTGGTTCTATCGGATGAAACGCTGCTCTTCTCGACTCTGAAAGCATGGTCCGCACTCCACGGCTGCGAATCATTTACGCTGGCGGTCCCTTCCTATGATACGGAACGAATCCGGGGAGTATCCGGTTTCTATGAGCGTTTTTCGGTGCGGGAAGAAGATAATTACCGGATTATCAACTACAGCGACGCGATTCGGTTCTTCCTTTCCATCAAATCCGAGACAGAGCCTTTAACTGACGGCCGTCTCGCGCTGAAAATCGGCGGCAGGCCCACATTTGCCATAGCAGTCTCTTCCGGAGTTATCACCATAGAGCCATGCTGTGACACGCCGGATCTCTGTTTGAACGATGTGGAAGCGGTGGACCTCCTGTTTTCTCCGGCCTCATTCTATGGCCGAGATCCGTCCTCCCCACTTTTTTCCGTAAACTGGTTCCCGCTGCCGCTATCCGTCTCTCACCTTGATAAATGTTAGGAGGTATTTACAATGTACCGAATTTTCCCATCACCGAAACAATGCACGTTTTATCACAATACGCTGTCCTGCACCAGCTACGGCTCCGTGACAACAGCGCCTGAGATTGAGGAATCCTGCCGGGCTGCCGGCTTCGATCCAGCCCCGCTTCTGGCTTCTGTATTTCCAGGTGGTTTTTCGCCGGAAGGGATCACGCTGACAGCCGAGTACGTATCGTGTGCGCCGGAAGGCTTTCAGCTGAACATCGCTCCTTCCGGTATACGGATCTCCTGCGGGGACGGCGCCGGATTCTTCTACGCACTGGGTGTGCTGGTTCAGCTGGCTGCCCAGGCAGGCGGTACCCTTCCATGTGCAGAGATTGCAGATGAGCCGGTCCTTTCTGTCCGGGGTATCATGCTGGATATTGGTCGTGACAAGATACCTTCCATGGAGACACTTCGTAGATTGATTGATTTATTTGCCTCCATGAGAATCAACCATCTTCAGATGTATATGGAGGGATTCAGCTTCGATTACGAGGATTTCCACTACCTCTTCACCAACGAAACGCCCATGACTCCAGCGGAATTCCGTGAACTTTCCCTGTATGCCAGGGCACATTTTATCGATCTCGTCCCCAATCAGAATGTTCTGGGACACATGGAGAAATGGCTGGAGAAACCGCAGTTTCGCAGCCTGGCTGAATGCGAGGACGGCTATATCTTTGAAAATCTCTTCTGGCGGCCGCCGATGACTCTGGATGTCCGCGACAGCCGAAGCTTTGAACTGGCGGAAACGCTCCTGGGCACGCTGATGGAGGCCTCCGTCTCCAGCTACATCAACGTCAACATGGATGAGCCCTTCGAACTGGGCATGGGAAAGAATAAGGAGGCCGCAGAAAAGGAAGGCCGTCTGAGCCTGTACTTTGAATATGTGGAAAAGCTTCATGATTACTGCACCTCACAGGGCAGGAAGATGCTCATGTGGGGCGATGAGATTCTGCATCACCCGGACTGTGTATCCCGTTTTCCAAAGGATGCGGTCCTGTTGGACTGGATCTATGAGGGTGACGCCCATTTTGAGGACCATGCCAAACTGATGCAGAAAACTGGCTTAAACTACTGCCTCTGCCCCGGAACCAGCTCCTGGGGTTCCTTAACAGGCCGCTCCGACAATATGGCGAAAAATATCCGGGATGCTGCCTCCTGTGCCATCCAATATGGCGGGCGCGGTATTATCACAACTGACTGGGGCGATCTCGGCCACTGGCAGTACTTGAGTGCCAGCTATCCAGGATTCGCCTATACTGCTGCCTGCTCCTGGACTGGCCCTGAAAGTGATTCCGATTTAACTGCCTGGTTCTGCAACCGTTTCATCTATGAGAGCCCCGCTGAAAACGCCTTCCAGACCGCCTGGGATCTGGGCAATTATTACCACCTGGAACATGCGCCGCTGTACAACACGACGCTGGCGTTCGCAGTCATGTCCAGCAAATACACCTTTGAATCCATAGAGGAATTTGATGCAAAAATGGAGCGGCTCCTGACACTTTCCGCCAACATTGCGCGGACGAACTCCATTCCGCCGAGAGAACCGGCTATTCGAATTGATTTTACAGCTATGAAAGAGTATTTGGACCGGGTGGAGACGGAAATTTCCGATATATCCCTATCCTGCGCCGATGCCGCACTGATTCGCGCAGAGATGACAAATGGCCTGCGTATGGTTCGCCATGGACTGCATCTGTATCATACGATGACCGTACTCCGGGACGATCCGGAAGCATTTTCCCGGGAGATGGCGGTACTCTTCGATGACCTGGACGAAATACTGAAGATTCATTACTCTCTCTGGACAGCCAGAAATCGAAGCGGCGGATTCCAGAGAAGCACAGCTCACATGAACCACCTGCTGTTTTTTTACAAAAAGATGCAGAAAGAAAGCGGAATCTCCGCCGAATAGGCGGGAAATCCCGTCCGTAAAGAGGGGATACCGTCTCACGATCCAATCAACAAAACCCCCGTTTGGGAATTTAACATTCCAAAACGGGGGTTTTTACTGTTTTTAAGCCTCAGTTCTTTCTTCTATTCACTCTTCAATCCGTCTGCCTCGAGTCCCAGCAGCCGGCAAATCTGGAGATAAAGATGTTCCACATCCAATGGTTTGCCTTCAAATCCACTCATACCGGCTTCCATTGCCGCGTCCACATCCTCTTTGAATACATTTGCTGTCATGGCTATGATGGGTATGGCGGCCGCGTCCGGCCTGTCCATGGCCCGTATGGCCCGCGTCGCCTCCAGGCCGTTCATCTCCGGCATCTGAATGTCCATGAGAATCACCTGGAATTCTCCCGGATCACTCTCTTTAAACCGTTCCACCGCAAGCCTGCCGTTTTCACACCGGCTCACCACCGCGCCCTTCAGTTCCAGAAGCTGAAGAGCGATCTCGGCGTTTAAATCATTGTCTTCCGCAAGCAGAATCCTGACTTCCTTTAACATCTCTTCTCCGACATGGGATTCGTTCACGCTCCCTCCATCGAATACAGGGCTGCCAACAGGCAGCGTAAGCGTAAAATAAAATTCACTGCCGTGACCCGGTTCGCTCTTCACCCGCAGTTCTCCGCCCATCAGCTGCACAATACTGTAGCTGATCGGCAGACCAAGTCCGGTTCCCTGGCTCTTGGCATAATTTGTCCCCACCTGTTCAAAGGTATCGAAAATACGCGTCTGGTCTTTCAGATCAATGCCCACGCCAGTATCAATCACCTGGAATTCATAGACCACACTTCTACAGGGCGCGTTCTCACAGACTACCTGTTCACCGACCGCACTCTCACCGACCGCATTCTCACCGGGGCCCGGCTTCTCCGTCACCCGAAGAATCACAGTGCCTCCCTCCGGGGTGAATTTGAACGCATTGGAAAGCAGATTTGTCAGAACCTGTCTCAGACGAATGACATCACCGGTCACTCCACCATGAGAAATATCTGTCTCAATCCGGTAATTCAGGCCGCGCCTGTTCGCGTCTGTCTCCATCATTGTCCGCAGCTCATTCAGCATACGTTCCAGAGAGAAGGGCTCGCTGGCGATTGTCAGCATCCCGCTGTCCAGGCGGCTCATGTCCAGAATATCATTGATCAGATCCAACAGATAATGGGAAGAGGCCCGGAGCTTCACAAGCATTTCCCGGATATTCTCCGGCACCCCCTCTGTCATCCCGGCCAGATCCGCCAGACCTACTACAGCATTCATAGGGGTCCGGAGTTCATGGCTCATGCGTGAGAGGAACTCGCCCTTCGCCCGGCTCTCCGCCTCAGCCTTTTTTAAATCGCTCTGCATAACTGCGGCCTTCACCCGGACACGATTGACCCACAGAATCACAGTAACCAGAATCAGAAGAATCGCAGTTAACCCCCCCACAAACATCATGGGGTTGGCATAAATCAGCTCTGTTATGGAAAGCACGCCCGTACCCGCGGAAACCATATTGTGATCCAGAAGCTCCGCACTTCTGTCGCTGGGTATGCTGTTGATTGCCTTATTCATAATCGTCAGCAGCTCCGGATCTGCCGGTCTTGCCATTGCCAAACAGATATCCATGCGGTCATTAATCAGCGTCACAGGTACGACGTTGGCAAAATGACTTTTCTGAATTTCGTGTTCCATGTATGTGGCCAGACCGTATGCAAAATCTGCCTCTCCACGGTTCACCGCCTTCAAAGCCTCATTGATGTTGCGATAACTCTTCACTTCGGCAGCCCGTATGCTCTTTGGCAGCTCTCTTCCTTCAATCACTGCTCCCACAAGCTCGCTTCCCGGAAAGCCGGACGCCTTGTTGCGTACGATAATACTGTTCATACTGGCAAACGGAGCCGTCAGCACCATCTTCTGTTTCAGTGAATCCACTTCATCCCCCAGATAAAATCCGAGTATATCCACCTTTCCCTGGCGCACCAGTTCCATTGCTTTAACATAAGAGTCGGTGGAAACATAGTTAAACTCCAGCCCGGTAAACTCAGCGACCTCTTTTAAAATATCATACGTCAATCCATCATGCATATCGTCCGGATCTTCGCAGGTCAGCGGATGAAAATTATAAGGCATGGCCACCGTTACGCTGCCCTTCTGCCGGATATAGTCCTTTTCTTCTTTTGTGAGACGAATATCGACAGATGATGCATTCAGAAAATTGGCGGCGTAGCGTTCTGATGCAAAATCAGGATTGGAATCCGCAATTTTTGCCATAGCCATATTAAGGCCGTCCAGGACTTCCTGATTTCCCACATTCGTCACGATATAGTACGGCTGCGAATCATAAGAAACAACCGCCCGAATACCCTGTTTGTGTTCCACACTGTTTCCCAGCAGCAAATCTACATCTCCCTCTTGTAAATACGAATAGAGGTTCCCGTCCACCAGCTGCTCGTAAGAATAGTATTTCAGTGTACAGTCCAAATCGTTCATGGACAGATATTCTTTTAAACGGCGGACATTTTCAACAGCGCGGTCATAAACTCCTATGGTTTTTCCATTCAATGATTTCAGATTATGGCTCTGCACAGTATCATCGTTCTCGCGCGCAAAAATAACCGACTTGCTGTAACCAATATTATAGTCCGGATAGGCATAATACGCTTCCAGGCCAGGAAGATAATAATTGCCTCCCATCAGTTCATACTCTCCCTCAGCAAAGCCTTTGAGCATAGCATCCGGTGTTGTATCGATAAATTCATACTCCCATCCGGTATATTTGGCTATCTCATTGAGGTAATCCATCACCAGCCCATGGCGGCTCCCATCCGGATTTTTTTCTGTAATCCCTTTTGCTTCACAAAATGCTACACGAAGCACACGCGGCTGACTCTCCGCAGCCATCGAGGTGATGCAAAGCACTGACATCATCATGATCACCAAACTTACCGCAGCCCAAAGCCCGAACCGTTTTACGACCGATGCTCGTTTCATCATCCGCACTCCTTCGCCGGAATTCCTTTCCGGCCAGTATCTGTAATTATTTTTTCATTAAAAAGTATGCTCTTCTGAGTATAACAAAGCGCATTGGAAAAAGCAATCTTTTGAAGGCCGGTCTCCCCACCCGCACTATGGTAAATGCAGGAAAGGGCCACCGCCCGCCGGTTCTGAACCGTTGGGAAGCGCCCCTCCTGTTACTTTTTTAACATCCGGATTCCGCATTTAACTATCCTGCATCTCCGTTTTTTATATGCACATCAAGCTGATTAAACGGAATCTCGATTCCCGCTTCATCAAAACGAAGCTTAATCTGTTCCATCATATTCCATCTCGTTGACCAATAGTCCTCCGTGGCAACCCAGCCGCGGCCGCCGATCGTGACAGAACTGGCTCCCAGCTCGTCCACATAGACATCAATAGATTCCTCTTTTAAGATGGAAGGATGATTTACATAAATCTGCTCCAGAATCTCCTTTGCCCGCTTCAAATCCGAACTGTAACCAATGCCGATTTTAATATCGACACGCCGCTTGTCCATAGCTGTCACATTGGTTAAGGGCGAGTTGGACAGCGTTCCGTTGGGAATTACAACCTGCTTGTTGTCAACCGTATTCAATACCGTATAGACAAGACCAATGGTATGCACCGTTCCCTCACCATCTTTGGAGACAATATAGTCACCAACCCGGAATGGTTTCATCATCAGGATCAATACCCCGCCGGCAAAGTTCGCCAGGCTTCCCTGGACGGCAAGGCCTACGGCGATACTGGCCGATCCCAGCAGTGCCACAATGGAAGCGGAATTCACACCGATCTGCCCGGCAATGATGAAGCCCAGCAGGCAGTACATGGTCGCATTCAGCACGGACAGCAAAAACTTCCTTAAGCTGATCTCCATATCCATCCTTGTAAAAGAACGGTTCAGCATGTGGTAAATAATTTTAATAACTCTGGAACCAACGGCAAAAATCGCCAGTGCAATCAACAGCTTGATTCCAAATGCGATCAGTCCCGGAATCCAGCCTTTCATCGTCTCCAGCATAACGTTAGGCTTCAGCTGTTCTAAATTCTGCTGGACCTCCTGCTGCAGGGCCGCCAGAGATTCTTCCGGAATACTCGCGCTCGAACTGCCAGTGATCATATTCTTATATCTCTCCAATCAAATCAATTCTCATGTTACCGTCCCTCAGCCGTTTTCGCCCTGGGCTTCATTCAGGTAATTTCATAAGCTTCAGACTTCTAATCCTTTATTTTTTGCCTCATTCTCGGTCATCTTCTTTGCCACAGGCTTCTTATCCTCGATCTTTTCCACCTCTGGTTTTTTATCCACGATTTTCTTTGCCGCAGGCTTCTTGTCTTCTATCTTTTCCGCCACGACCTTCTTATCCGCGATTTTCTTTGTCTCTGGTTTCTTATCCTCGAGCTTCTCCGCCACAACCTTCTTATCCGCAATTTTCTTTGTCTCTGGCTTCTTATCCTCGATCTTATCCGCCACGACCTTCTTATCCGCGATTTTCTTTGTCTCTGGCTTCTTATCCTCGATCTTTTCTGCCACGACCTTCTTATCCGCGATTTTCTTTGTATCTGGTTTCTTATCTTCGAGCTTCTCCGCCGCGACCTTTTTATCCGCGATTTTCTTTGTCTCTGGCTTCTTATCTTCGAGCTTCTCCGCCGCGACCTTTTTATCCGCGATTTTCTTTGTCT
>NZ_JBKVCZ010000054.1:0-42831 GCF_046966825.1 Hungatella sp.
CGGTTCCTGTAGGCGTCATCAGCACGTCTCTCGGGTCCTCTCTCGGAGGCACGGCCACGATCCCCAGTCCATCCTCTAAATCCATGGGGAGATCCTTGGCGCTGTGTACCGCAAAGTCAATCTCGCCCTTTAACAGCGCCTGCTCGAATTCCGTCACAAAGACGCCCTTTCCGCCAAACTCCAGCAGGGGCTTATTTAAGATGCGGTCCCCTTCCGTCACTTTCGTCACTGTCTCGACCAAAAGTCCCGGCTGGACGCGTTTCAGCGCTTCCGCCACCAGTTCTGTCTGTACCATCGCCAGAGCGCTCTTTCTCGTCCCGATACGAATCATCTTATTCATGGTCTTTCTCCAATTCCTCTAACTTTCTGTCAATCAACTGCTCTGCCTGTTCCCTGGTAAATGTTCCGCCCTGACGGATTCCTTCCTCAACCATCTCTTTAAAGACCGCGGTTCTGACAGAAAGGATGGGTACCCGCTCCTTCACCAGCTCCCGGTACGTCCCCAGTTCTGCAGCCAGTCTCCCGAAGCCCTCCGGAATCGCCGCACGGAACTTTGCCTTTAAATACTGTGCGATGGTGGGGCTGCTTCCGCCGGTGGAGATTCCCACGGTAATATCCTCGTCCTTGATCAGAGCCGGGAAAATAAAGCTGCATTCCTCCCTGACATCCACCACATTCACCGGAATCCGCCGTTCTCTGCAGACCAGGGAAATCCGCCGGTTCAGTTCTTCATCCGCCGTGGCCGCGACCACAAAATCCACGCCGTCTAAGTCTTCCTCCTGATACTCCCGGCAAAGAAGCGTTACCTTACCGTCCGCAGTTTCGCCGTACCGTACCATACGGTCCGTCATCTCAGGGGACACGACGACGATCTCCGGTCCGTAGTCCAAAAGAACCTCTACCTTCCGGCAGGCAACGATTCCGCCTCCGACGATTAAGCATCGCTGCCCCTCTATATCCATAAAAAATGGGAAATATGCCATTCTCTTCCTCTTCTTTCTGTGTTTTAAGACCTATCTATTTTATCATAAAATTCTCATTTAGAACAGATGTATAAAACAGGGGTTTTGTAACAGATGTATTGAAACGGGAAAATATAACGATAAAAAAAGCGGGAGTAATTGAGGGAAAATTGGACTCACTTTTTGGATAAGGGATGTGAGGGGGAATTTTATACCAATTTTCGGGGTGCGTGCCTGGGAGAAGTCCATGGGGATGTCTCTAAGGAGGCACAGTACGCTCAATTTTCCTGCTTTTTTATCGTAACAAATCGCGCCGGGTATCTTTACAGCGTATATCATGTGCAGCAGCTCTGCGTACCCCGGTGTTTCAATGAAACAGGGAGGGCGCGGTGGTCTGATGTAGATGGCGCGCCCTCCCTTTCCATTATTTATTTCTGTGTAAATGTATAGTTTGCTGTTTCAGCCGGGCCGGCATGCTTGTGCTGGGAGATCGGCATAACGTGCATATTGCCTCTCTGCTCGTTCTCAGCCCAGTAAATATCGTCTGCCATCTTAGCTTCCGGATTGAATTCAACACCCTCGAAGATATGCTTTACGAACTCTTTGTATCCGACACGGTCGATTAAGTGACCGCCATGTAAGTACTCCGGCTTGTAGTCTAACGCCCATGCGGAGAACTTCTGCCAGTTTCCGAACATGCCTAAAACAACATCCTCGGTTACCCAGTTTAAGAACAGCTTGCCTGCACGCGGATTCTGCTTGCCGGTACGGCCGCCTAATGTTACGCGGTAAAGCTTCTTGGTGCCTCTGGTCCATGCGCCTGTCGGGCAGATCAGGGAACATTCGCCGCAGCCTACGCAGCAGCATGCGTCCTTGTCAATCTTTCCGTTGGCATTCAGGCTTAATACGCCTGTTGCATGGTGCTCACACGCCTCCACACAGGAGCCGCATCCGATACAGCGGTCAATATCATAAACCTGCTTGTTGACACCCATAACACCGAAATCGTTAAAGTTTGCCTTTACACAGTCGTTTGGACATCCTGCGACAGCTACCTTGATGTGGTAGTGGGACGGGAAGATCAGTTTCTCGATCTTGCGGGCCAGCTCATAGGTGTTGATGTTGCCTTTGATACAGTGTGCGTTGCCGATACAGGACATGATGTTACGGGCGCCGATTGTCGGGTAGCCGTAGTCATCGGATTCCATATCCACGTTACACATCTCGATATCAACATCGGAGATGTATTTCTTGATGTATTTGTTTACTTCTTCGATATTCTCAAATTTGATTCCAGGAATATTTAAGGTCTGTCTTGTACCCATGTGGAAGGTGCCGTTGCCCCATTTCTCACAGATTTCCTGAACCATGGTTAAGTGTTTCGCTTCGATTAAAGCGCCCGGAACACGGAGCTGAAGCATGAACTCTCCCGCTACTTTTGACTGTCTGAAACAGTTGATACGTACTTTTTTAATATCAATATCGTGATTCATTCTCTATTCGCTCCTTTCCTTAGTCAACCAGATATTTGGCCTGTGTATAGTTGAATACCGGGCCGTCTAAGCAAACATAAACCTCGTCGATACGGCAGTGGCCGCATTTACCGACAGCACAGGACATCTTACGCTCGAAGGATACCCAGATCTTCTCTTCCGGAACGCCGCATTTAACAGCTTCCAGGCCTGTGAACTTCATCATTGGCGGCGGTCCTACGATTACTACTTCGTAATCGCCGTCAAACTCGGAAAATGGAACCTTGGAAACGAACTCGGTTACGAAACCTGTGTTCCAGCCTTCCTTCTGATCTCTGTCCAGTGTATAGAATGTGGTAAATCTGTCATGCCACTTATCAAGGTCGTTCTTGAAGATGATGCCTTCCTCGTTCTTGAATCCGCTGATTAAGGTTACGCTCTTTACGTAATCAGGATTGTCATAGAACATGTTTAACATGCTCTTTACAGGAGCCAGACCAGTACCGCCTGTGATAACTACCACATGCTTGCCCTGGAACTTCTCTACCGGCCAGCCTTTTCCGTAAGCGCCGCGAAGGAATAAGGTATCGCCGGCCTGCTTCTCGAAAATCTCATCGGTTACTTTACCTACGGAACGGATCGTGAAATCCATCCAGCCGTCGCCGAAAGAGCTGACGGAGATAGGAGCCTCTCCTACCTTCGGAATGGAGAGCTGTAAGAACTGTCCGTGCTCCGGTTTAATATCGGTTGCAACTTTAAATGTATATTCATGTAAGCTTTCTCTCTTAACTTCAAGAATCTTGCATGCAACAGGTTTTACTATGTTATTCATCTCTTCGTCCACCTCTCCCTATTTATTCTCTTCTGCAACGATTTCATCGATCGCATTCGCCATCTTCTTTACAGTAGCAGCGATGGAAATGTATTCTGGACAACGGTCGATACATCTGCCGCAGCCTACGCACATATGGTAATCCTGGAAACGTTCCTTGTAATCATGGAATTTGTGAAGCACTTTAAAGCGCATTCTGTCTCCGGCTGTGTTGCGGAAGCTCATGCCGCCGGCCATATCGGAGAAGCCCTTAACCTGACAGGAAGCGGTTGTTCTCTTTCTCTCGCCAACGTTGGCATTTTCATTGTAGATGATGTCTGTGGTGGTGAAGCAGGTACAGGTGCTGCAGGCTACGGTACAGGCACCACAGGAGATACAGCGCTTATTGTATTCATTCCACATCGGGTGGTTCTTTAACTTGGTTAATACTTCCTTGTTCGGAATCTCCGGAACTTCAACGGTCAGCTGATTCTTCTCTACGTATTCCGGCTTAAATCCGGTCTCGTTCTTGCCTTCGAAGTAAGGAGCGAACGCATCGTCCTTCACATCCAGGCTTAACTCGCCTTCGCCGAAGCGGACTGCCATGGAGTAATCCTCGGACTTGTTGGTACCCATGCTTACGCAGAAGCAGGTATCCCAACCTGTGGTACATTCCATCATGACAATTTTCACTTTCTCGTTCATGCGCTTATAGTACATGTCCTCGAAGCCGCCGTTGCTTAAGTAGATCTTCTCCTGATGATGCTGTGCATGAATATCACACGGTCTCATGAAGATTAAAAGCTTCTTGTCTGTAGCCTTGCTCTCAATGTACTCGTCCTCTGTGAAATAGAACAGGGATTCTGTGATCGGGCTTAACACTTCTTTTGCAGGGAAATCGGACTTATCCATGTACTCGATCTCTTCTACAGTGTTAATCTTGTCATACTTGATCATATCGGTGTCGGAATATCTTCCTTTTCCTACAAATCTTTTCGGTGCCCAGATTTCGTATTCATCCTGGAGCGCTGCAAAGATCTTGTTCGCTTCTTCAAAGCTTACTTTGTAACCCATTGAGTGTATCCTCCTTTTTTTGACTCCTTCAGTCTCGTTGGTATGATAAAGAAATTGTTTAGAAGTTTACTGTAACTCCTGTATCATATTTCTTTTCATCGATGGTAACGGTAACTTTATATGTTCCTTCTATTCCCTCACTGCTGACAGGGAATTCCACGGCTCTCTCATCGTGTTCCAGGAATGTGCCTACGCACATGGCCAGGAACGGGCGCTTTGTGGTTGGAACAAAGTAGTGACGTGTCGGGCTTCCGTTTTCGCCCTCTAAATTCAGCATGACCAGCGTGCCCTTTTCAAAGCTTGCCTTAAATACAAGGCGGTCCGCTTCCTTTGCGATCTTCGTCTTATAGGAATCCGGGACCATGCCGCCGTCTTCCGCAGGTACTTCCGTCAGAAATTCCTCAGTCATACCGATACTTCCAAGAATCTCTCCGCGTCCGAAGGTCACTGCATCGCCCTCGTCGTATAAGTGGAGCTTCTCCGCACGGTAGTAGTTGGCCGGCAGATGCATCTCATACAGAACGACATCGTCCTTCACCTCTACGGTGATGGAACTGAGTTCAGCCGATCCATCGTCGATGGCCGCCGTCATACCTGCGCCAGGCATGTTCATCCATTCTCCGTTCAGCTTGCCGATACCGCCGGAATGAACGAGATAATGGCCTCTCTCATAGTACTCACAGTTGCATATGTAGCAGGAGAAGAACTCGGCGCCTCTCTCTTTTCCGTACTGCCATACCTGCTCGATTGTCATGTTGTCCGTGTCGATGTGATAGATCACGCCGCGGGAGAAGTTATCCTTCGCGTCCACGTAGTGTTCCTTCTCCTTGGAACGCCAGTGGCCGTTGTCGAAGCACATGATATCGCCGTTTGGAAGCACCATGCAGGCGTGCTGTTCATACTGCCAGTCGAAGTCCCCGCCGACCGGTTTGAAGAAATACTTCTGCATATCCTCCGGCCAGCCGGTCGGATCACCGATGATCCAGTTCAGCTTCCCGGTCTCAAAATCACGGTTGATGATGATATCCTGATGGCGTCCGGAGAAGGTAAGAGAATTCGTCTTCTTGTCGTACCATACTGCATTGTTATGGAACCAGTCGTGTGCATCCTGGCTTCCGGAGCCGCCGACCGGGTAAACAGGAAGCACATCCTGATGATCCCATTCCTTTAGGATCTCTCCGGTATTTCTGTCTACCATGACACATGCATCTTCTACGGTACCACGGGCCAGATACTGGGTCAAGATCAAAATATCTCCATTTTCCATCTCCCACTCATCATGGTGATAGCCGCCCGGAATGCGGAATTCCTTATAGATCTTTCCGATCATTCCCATCTCGTAGATGCCGGTGGTATGGTAAGGCGGAGCCACCAGACGGTCGGTTCCCACGAAAAGGCGTCCGTTGCGGACACGCTTTAAATCAAAGGCCAGATTCAGCGTGTTATACCAGCGCGCGTCCCCCGCATAGTCGTAAGCCGCCGTATAAGCCGGTGAAGTCGGACTCACCATCATGACGTTGTCTTCCATGTACTCCGGCGTGGTCCGGATGGAGGTTGGCTTCTTTAACTTTTCGGAAGCCTTCTCTGTCACGATCTTAAGAGTCGCGGTCTCCCCTGTGCTCAGCTCGATGACTACGGTATTATCATAGTCCGCGTACAGGCCGTATATCGGAAGAACCATCTTTCTTGCGTCTGATTTTGGGCGGTACATGTAATCTCCGGCCGCCTCTTTTCCTTTCACCGTAACCTTGGCGAAAGCCGGTTTTTCATTCTCAAACATGACAAGCGCGGTAAGAGGCGCAATCAGATATGGATTGAGCACAACGTAAGGATTAGCGATGGTATGGCTTTCCTTTCCGTACTCCTCCAGAAATTTTGATTCCGCCTCATACTGCTGGTCAATGATATGTTTTACTTCTTTGTATAAAACTCCCATAAACCCTCCTGAAAACCTGCGAAGGGGGGCGTCTTTAAATCGCGGCCCCCTCCTGCAGTCTTTATGTGTCTTCTTGCATCCTGTTACAGTGTCAGATCCTGATGATTAACAGCTGATCGTAACGCCTGTCTCATACTTCTTGTCATCGATGATAACACGAAGATCATAGGTACCTTTTAATCCTGTCTTATTAATGTTGGTTCTCGTATTTCTGTCGTCGGAATCGAGGAATGTACCGCAGCACATCGCCAGGAACGGAACCGCCGTAGTGGAGATGAAGTAGCGGTGAACCTCTTCGCCCTGCTCTAACAGAAGCATAACCAGCTGGCCTTTCTCGAAACGGGAGAAGAATGTGAAACGGTCGATCTCGTCTTCGATTCTCGCGTTGCAGCTCTCCGGAAGCATCTCGCCTGACGGTTCTAACGGGATCTCGGTATCGAATTCCTTCGTAACGCCCATCTCGCCTAAAATCTGGCCCTTGCCAAGCTCTAAGTTGATGCCGTCGCTGTATAATTTCAGCTTCTCGCCGCGGTAATAGTTGCCCGGTACATGTAAATCAAGCATCTTCTTGTTGTCACAGATCTCAACCGTAATACTCTCCAGACGGCCGCCCTGATCCTTTGCAAATGCACCCAGCGCCTCGGAAGGATTGCCTTCTGTGTCGTATGCGATACCGCCGGAATGAACCATGTAGTGTCCTTCGTTGTAGTACTCTACGTTACAGATGTATGGGGAGAAGAATTCTGCTCCTCTGTCCTTGCCGTACTGCCATACCTGCTCGATGGTCATGTCATCGGTGTTGATTTTGTAACGGACGCCTCTGGAATAGTTATCCCTGGCCGCCAGATATTTCTCCGGGTTCTTGGAACCGTAGTGATGGTTGTCGAAGCACATAACATCGCCGTCAGGTGTGATGACGCAGGCGTGCTGCTCGTACTGCCATCCGAAGTTATTGCCGACTGGTTTGAAGAAGTACTTCTGCATCTCTTCCGGCCATCCTTCCGGATCGCCGATGATCCAGTTCAGTTCTCCGGTCTCATAATCGATGTTTACCATGGAATCGATGTGACGTCCGGAGAAGGTTAAGGAATTGGTATTCTTGTCGTACCATACGGCGTTGTTGTGGAACCAGTCATGGTCAGACCAGCTGCCGGACTTGCTTACCTTCTTTGGATCGAGGAACTTCTTGTAGTCCCAGGTCTTTAATATCTCGCCTGTGTTGCGGTCGATCAGAACGCACATATCTTCTACTGTCTCGCTGGTTAAATCGTCTGTCAGACTTAAGAGATTGCCGTCCTCCATCTCGAACTCATCGTGATGGTAGCCGCCCGGAAGACGGAATTCCTTGTAGATCTTTCCGCATGGGCTGATCTCGTATAAACCGGACATATAGTAAGGCATCTGGATTACCCGGTGGGAACCCATGATTAAGTTGCCGTTTTTCAGTCTCTTCACATCGAATACACATGGAATCGTCATATGCCATCTTGCATCGCCTGCGTAGTCGAATCCAACTGCCAGATCCTCGCCTGCCGGAGATACTAAGATGATGTTGTCCTGTAAATACTCAGGAGTCGTATCCATGGAATAGATTACTTCCTTGCCGTCAAACACATCCGGTACATCGATGGTGATGATGTTGGACTCGCCGCGGTAAGCTCTGATCTCAACTCTGTTCTGATAATCGGAATACAGACCTACGATCGGAAGCACGTGCTTCTTTGCCTTCGGGAATGTGTGGCTGATATTGCCCTGTGGTGTCTTGCCAAGCACGGTAACGGTGATGGCTGTTTCTTTTTCTGTATGGAAACATACAACTGCGGATAACGGATTGACAAGATAAGCGTTATATTTTACGAGCGGATTGGCAATTGTGTAATTACCTGCTTCGAATTCCTTTAACATCTCCTGCTCTGCTTCGTACTGTCTGTTTACAATATGATCTTCAAATGAATATTTTACTGACATGATGATACCTCCCCGTATCTGTTCTTATTCGTTAGGTTCTTATTTGTGTTCTTCTACCAGCTTGATGATAACCGGTTTCTGCTGTAAGCCCTGAAGACGTCCTACTTCCTCGCCTTCCTTTAAAAGAACCAGGGTTGGGTATCCTGTCACGCCATATTCTGCTGTCAAATCTTTATTCTGGTCGAAATCAACCTTTAAAATGGTTAAGTCGTCGCCGAATTCCTTCTCTACGTCTTTCAATACAAATCCCAACATCTTACAGGGTCCACAGGTGGTTGAAAAAAAGTCCGCCAGTACCAGGCCTTTTCCGGCCAGTTCCTTAAATTCTTCGCTGTTTACTTCCTTTAACATAATCTTTCTTCCTTTCCTTTTGTATGAACTCCACACTGTTTTCCCATTCTAAACATACTAATTCTATTTTATTGCAAAATAACAATAAAGTAAAATTCTAATTTTTTATCTTACAATAAAATTTCGTTATCGTTCGTCACAGGAAAACAGGCGGGCATGAATCGTTGTTTAATCTTCTAAATTCTGTACGTAGTGGGAAGCTTCCTGAGCTGCGATCGCGCCGTCCGCACAGGCAGTAATTACCTGGCGCAGGTTCTTGGTCACACAGTCTCCGGCTCCGTAGATACCGGCTGTCTTTGTATGCATCTTCTCGTCTACTTCCACATAGCCGAACTGGTTTAACACGCCTAAATCCTTTAAGAATTCTGTGGTTGGTGTGAGTCCGATATATTCGAATACGCCGTCACAGGAAACCGTGTTCTCCTCGCCGGTCTTCGTGGACTTGAAATGAACGCCGGTCAGCTTCGTGTCTCCGGTAAATTCCAGGATATCCTGGTATGGATAAACGGTTACGTGGTCCATGGCGCGAAGCTTGTCACAGGCCATCGGATCAGCCGTCAAATCAAACATGGTTACAATCGTCAGCGATTTTACGATACCGGCAAGGAATATGGATTCCTCCACCGCGGAATTGCCTCCGCCGATTACCACAACGTCACGGTCGCGGTACTGGGCTCCGTCACAGATGGCGCACCAGCTGATTCCATTGCCGCGGAACTTATCTTCTCCCGGGATATCGAGGCATCTCGGTCTCGTTCCGGTAGCAAGGATAATGGCCTTCGCCGTGAATTCCTTGTCATCCTCCTCACAGAGGACTCTCTTTACTTTTCCTTCGTCTGTGATGCTCTTTACCGTGCCGTAGTCGAACGCGATATTGTCAAACTGCTGTGTATGCTCAAACATCTGATACGCAAGCTCTGCTCCGTTGATCGTTCCGACCCCCGGATAGTTCTGAATTTCATTCGTATTGATAATCTGTCCGCCCGGGGCCAGCTTGTCGAGAAGCAGAACATTCATATCCGCTCTCGCCGCGTAGATTGCCGCCGTCATACCGGCAGGACCCGCGCCAACAATAATTACATCATACTGTGCCATGATACATAACTCCTTTCTAAACTTACATTAACAGATTTGCTAACGGGACACCGATCACAAGAACGATAATCAGTTCCAGAATTACGAATGGAATCGTATACTGGTAAACGTACTTGGTCGGAACCCATTCCTTGTTGCTGTGCAGGATCGCCGCAAACGGGGAAGCTGCCGGCGTAATAGCCGCCGATAACAGTACAAAGATAATTAACAGCGTAACGATCGGTGCCGGGTTGGCTCCGGTCTGTGTACAATATGTAACGATAACCGGCTGCAGAATCATACCGATTACCAGGCTGTTGCAGAGGTTGGTTAAGAGAACCGCCATCGCCATTAAAAGAACGGTGAAGACCATCGGTGACATTCCCTGGAAAATCGGGGAAAGTACGACGCTTAAGAAAGCGGAAACACCGGTATTGTCACTGGTCAGCACGCTTCCCAGCAGGATCGCGGCAACGATGATAAAGTATGCTCCCCAGTTAAAGTTGGTGGCCATGACCTGCGGAATCTCTAAAACGCTCTTTCCTTTAATACGGATCGCTCCCAGAACGGCTACCATCAGAAGAGCCAGACCGAGGCTGTTGGAGGAAAGAAATGCCATTCCCGGTAAAGTTGGGAAAAGGCTCGGAAGAAGCATGCCCAGAATCAGAATCACAAAGCTTATGCCGATGACCTTCTGTCTCGGTTCCATAGGCGGAAGCGGATTCTTATTCAGCATATCAACATCGTAATTCTTTAACTTTGTCACATCCGGGCGAATGACAAACTTTGCAAACAGGATATTGGCTACGATCATAATAAGACCAAGTATAATGGCCACGGCCATGTAAGCCGCATTATTGACAACAATCGGACCTCCCGGAAGGTTTGCCGTAATGTTGGTAAAGTTTGTGAGCAGCGCCAGACCATTCTGAGCGAACGGTGCCATAGGGAAACCGATCAGAGCTGCGACAACCACCAGCGTCAGCATGACACGAGGCAGCGCATCGCCCTTCTTATAACCGACTTCCTCAAATACATCATAGAGGACTGGCCAGAATAAGAAAATCGCAGTAAACGGGCTGATAAAACCACCGAGGAAGTAGCAGCCTATACAGATTACGAACATCAGCAGCCAGGGCTTGCCATTCGTGAATTTTCTCGTTAAAAAGAAACGGCCTATGTAAAGCGTGATCTTATAATATACAAGACCGCCTGCCATGATCAGCAGGAAAAATACCTGAGCCACAACCGGTGCTCCAAATGCTTCCTTAAGCAGCCCCGCCATCGGCATATAATTGGATAAGCCAACCATAGCGATGGACATCAGGCTCCCCCAAAGCGGATCTACGAATGTCCAAAGATAAAGTGTTCCGATAAAGATTCCCAATACTTCCATACCAACCGAAGTAACTTCCGGGAGATTCAGCGGGAGGAAACGGAAAAATACCATAATTCCTACACCGATCAGAGAATGAATTAAAAACATTTTTTCTCTCTTACGCTCATTTTGATTCGCCATGTCTTGAAACCCCTTTTCTACCATATTGTGAAAAATATAACAATAAGGGCACAATAAGACCCGAAAGCATCTCTTTTTTACTTTTCCGGCTCATTTACTCCCCTGCATTGTTGATCTAATTTTATCATATATCTGCTTATAGAAAAATAACACAGGTTATAAATCTGGTTATTTTGACAAAATTATGATATACTAAATCCGATCTTTTATTACTATCGCAAGGAACGGAGAAAACATGAAAGAATCGCTCTTAAAAATCATCACAGACAGCGGAACGCGTATCACAATGCCGAAAGACATTGTTCTCAATAAAAAGTATGACAAGTATATATCAAACTACGTGTATCTATTAGAAGAAGGCATCTGTGCACTCAACAGCATCACGAAGCAGGGAGAGGAAAAAGTATACTTATACTTCCGCCCGTACCGCCTCATCGGCTTTAACCAGTTTGTCGTCAGCGCCGAACGGCTCAATGCCAGCGCGCCGGAATTTTCGGTGGTTACCAAAACCACCTGCACCCTGTACCAGATCCCCTACTGCACCTTTCAGGAGCTGGTCCTGAGCAACCGGGAATTTAACGCGTTTCTCATGGAGACGCTGGCGGACAATTATAATGACGCCCTGATCCATTTCCACTTAATGCAGGAGGAATCGGTCGTGGTCCGGCTGTGTCATCTGCTTTTTGAAGTATCGCAGCTCAGAGGCGGGATGCGGGTCGTCCCCCGTTTTTTTACATACGCCGAGATGGCCAAGTATCTGGGGTGCCACTCCGTAACCGTGTCGCGGATCATGGCGAAGCTGAAACAGCAGGGATTTGTGACGAAAACGCCGTCGGGAATTGCGATTGAACAGGAGGATGCGCTGCAGGAACTGATCAATTCGGACTCCCGCTTTCAGTATTAAAAAAGACGTTGTTTCCAGACCGGTGAAGCCGATCGGAAACAACGTCTTTCTACATTCCTCGTGCGCTACAGAACCTTGCCTAAAAAGCCCTTAAGCCTCTCATTCTCCGGATGCTCGAAGAATTCCTTCGGTTCATTCTCCTCCAGAAAGTATCCGCCGTCCATGAACATGACGCGGGTGGCAACTTCTCTGGCAAAGCCCATCTCATGGGTAACCACCACCATGGTCATCTTCTCGTTCGCCAAATCCCTCATAACGTTCAACACCTCGCCTACCATCTCAGGATCGAGCGCAGACGTCGGTTCGTCAAAGAGCATGACGTCCGGGTTCATACACAGGGCGCGGACAATGGCGATTCGCTGCTTCTGTCCGCCGGATAACTGGTTCGGATATGCATTGCACCGGTCCGCTAAGCCGACCTTGTCGAGGAGCGCCATGGCCTGGTTCTTTGCCTCCTCCTCGCTCCGTCCCTGAAGCTTAACCGGCGCCAGGGTCAGATTCTTTAAGATCGTCATATGCGGAAACAGGTTGAACTGCTGGAATACCATCCCCATCTTCTGGCGGTGGCGGTCGATATCCGTCTTCTGATCGGTAATATCGGTTCCCTCAAACAGGATATGGCCCGATGTCGGCTCCTCCAGTCTGTTTAAACAGCGGAGGAAGGTACTCTTTCCGGATCCGGAGGGTCCGATTACACACACGACATCACCTTTATAAATGTCAACCGTGATGTCCTTTAAGACCTCCATGCTTCCGAATTTCTTGCCTAAGTTCTGTACCTGAATCAGAGGCTCTTCTATACGATTTTCTCTAGTGCTCACTTCTGCGCAGCCTCCTCTCCAGTAATTTTACAAGGTAAGAAAAGATCATAACCATGCAAAGATAAATCAGAGCCACCGCGATCAGCGGCATGAACGCGGAATACGTACGGCTCTTAATGATGTCGCCGCCCTTGGTCAGATCCTGCAGACCGATGTAACCGGCTACGGAAGTCTCCTTCAGCAGCACGATAAACTCGTTGGCCAGTGTCGGAACCACGTTTTTAAATGCCTGCGGCATGATGATATACCACATGGTCTGCGCGTAATTGAAGCCTAAGCTTCGCCCGGCCTCAAACTGGCCTCTCTCGATGGAGCTGATGCCGCTTCGGAAGATTTCGGCCACGTAGGCGCCGGAGTTGATACCGAAGGCCAGAATCGCCGTCGGGACCATACCCGGATTAACCGTGACAAAGACAACAAAGTATACGATCATCAGCTGAACAACCACCGGCGTTCCGCGAATTACCGTCAGATATACGCTGCAGACTGCATTCAGTATCTTCAGCCTGTGAGTGTTCTCGTAAGTAGAACGGATAATAGCAACCAGAAATCCCAGCACGATTCCGATGAGAACTGCAAAAAATGTAATTTTCAGGGTATTCTGCAGCCCATCCGTAATGTATTTCCAGCGGTTGTCCTCTATAAAATTCTGATAAAAGTCAGCGACTAATTTTTCCCACATGGCACTCTTCCTTTATATTATTCTGCGGTAATATACTTATCTACGATCTTCTGTAACTCGCCGGATTCCTTTAATTCCTTGATCGCGGCATTCATCTTATCAAGCAGTTCGGTGTTGCCCTTCTTTACAGCGATTGCATACTCTTCCTCTGTAAATGCTTCGTCTAAGATCTTTAAGCCTTCGTTCTCTTTCACGAACACCTTCGCAGGCTCACGGTCGATGATAACCGCGTCGATCTTGCCCTGGTTTAAAGCCATAACCGCTTCCATGCCCTTGTTAAATCTCTGTACTTCCGCGTTCTCGACGTCGTCCGCGTAGATATCGCCGGTCGTACCGGTCTGAACACCGATCTTCTTGCCTGTTAAATCATCCGGAGAAGTGATCGGGCTGTCTTTCGTAACAATGATTACCTGAGCAGCCTGTGCGTAGGTATCGGTAAAGTCCACATTCTTTAAACGGTCTTCGTTTACAGTCATACCAGCTGCCGCAAAATCAGCCTTTCCGGACTGGATCGCCGGAATCAGAGAATCGAATGCCATATCCTGGATCTCCAGTTCCATGCCCATCTGCTCAGCGACTGCTCTTGCAATGTCGGCATCGATACCAACAATGGTGTCGTTCTCATGGTACTCATATGGCGGGAACTCGGCATTCGTTACCATAACGATCTTGCCGCCGGTGCTTTCTGTCTTCTCGGCCGCTGCCGCTGTGGTATCTGCTGCTCCTGCAGTTGTTGTCTCTGTAGCGGATTTTGAGCTTCCGCAGGCGGTAAGTGCTGCTGCCATGCATACGGCCGCCGCAAGTACTAACACGTTCTTTTTCATAATGAATCCTCCTCATTATATGCACTTTTTTTGCATAAATATAGAAATAAGTATCAGTTATACATTATATAGCATTTTTGAAATTATTCAAGTCTTATTTTATCTTGATTCTCAATGACTTATCCCTTTATGACCAGGGAAAGTGAAAAAACAGGGCCGGAGTATTTATAATATTACAAAAATTCTGAAGAATACCGGCTATTCATGCAAAAAGCGCCTGGAAAACCTTTTAATTGGAGGCTTCCAGGCGTTTGATCGTATGGTCTTATGGTTTTGGTGAATAGTTCTGTTGTTTCATATTATAAATTACTATGATTTTATAAGGCTGCTATAAGGCTGCGATTTATAAGGCTGCGATTTCGATTTTCTGATCCGGCTTTAAGACCGTCTGAATGCTTACTGCGCGTTTCCCCAGGAATTCCGTTTCTTCAAATTCCGCGGTCTTCCCGCTGTCCGTGAATTTCGGTATATCATCGGTGATCAGAGTAAGCACCAGAGTCACCGGATAGTCCACGCGGCTGGTCACCGATGCGGTCACCGTATCTGCCGTTTTCCGGTAAGTAAAATCAAACTTGCCGCTTCCTGTCCTCGCATCCTTCCATTCAAAGCTGCTGCCTGGCGAAAATGGCTTGAACTTCAGAGTCTTTGACGGAGCGTCGTACCGGACTCCGAGAATCTGTGTCATAAAGAGGCTGGCAAACACTCCGGCCGCCCAGCCGCATTTCCCGCAGCAGTTCAGCCTGACTACGTCGCCGGTCTTCGTATCGCATTTGTATGGCCACCACCACCAGGAACCGTCCAGATCACAGAGACGTTTCAGCTCTGTCATATAGCCCCTCTCTCCATTCATGGTCTCCTCATCCACAATTCCGGAGAATGCGGTGGTGTAACCGGGGAAAGTTGCACCGGACTCATGGCCCCATTTGATTCCGCGGCACTCGGTTCCATAGGTCGGATTCTCTTCACTGGCAGAAAATCTGGCATAATTCCTCACAACCGGATCGTCATACGTCTTATAACCGTAAAATGGAATCAGCGTCGTATCAGACTCTTCCCCGTCATGCATCATCAGGTTGATCTCATCTCCATCAATGATATCGGGATAAAATGTGAGAGCCTGATCCACATACTTCTTCTCGTACTCTGATATCGGGTAGCGCTTCTGCGTCTCAGGAGTCAGTCCGCCGATCCCCTCTAAGTACTGGGGGCCAAACCTGCCGTCGGTCACCATATAGGCCTCGATGGCCTTTTTGATCTCACTGGCAATTTCCCCGTATTTCTTCTGCTTCTCCTGGTCTTCAAACACCTCGCCCATCAGCCGCGCCATGCCGTCAAAAGCCTTCCACGCACAGATATTCGATCCGGTATGGTATTTTCCCAAAGCGAGTGCATCGGATATCCACACGGTAGGAAACAGCCACACAGCCCCCTCCTTCAGCGTCAGCACCTCTTCTAAAATCTTTTCAAAGGTTTCCACCGTCTCCCGGTGGGTCAAAAAAAAGTCTCTGTCCGCCGTCGCTTCGTAATACAGCACTCCCATTAATACAGAGGTCAGCGAATTACTCAGAGAATGGGCCGCTCCCCCCTGGTATTTCGATCCCTCCGGACGGATTCCATGCTCTGTAAACCACAGACAGGACTGACGGAAGAAGTCGGGATTCAGCACGCTGAGAGGGAGACTGGAATAGTACATGTCTTTCATCCAGATCTGCCTCGTAGCCGGAAATGTGCCCCAGTTGGAACCACAGATCGCGCCGTCTCTGTCCATACCGAAAGCCGAAATCCCCTGGTATACGGCACGTTCGAAGATGGCGGCAGTCAGCGGATCCTCATCTATCTGCAGGTTGCCCAGCATTCCCCGGAAATAGGCCAGTGTCTCATTCAGCCAGTAAAGTGTCCCCGCCTCTTCAATTTCTTTTACTGCTCCGCTCTCGCCGGGTGCATAGATTACCATGGGGAACCACGCACCGCAGCCACTGTTCAAATGAAACGGAACTGCTGACGAACCTGTGCCAGATTCTATCTTCTGTCCGTCTTTTGCAGTCGTTCCGCATCTTATTGTCTCCCCGCATTCCACCATCTTCCCACTGGCGTCGGGAATGGTAAAATAATCCTTATCCGGGGAAAAGTCTGGCGGAATCACGGTTCCCTTCACATCACCATCTGTTGTATTTTCCAGATACAGCCCGTATACGAGGGCGCGCGGCCTTCTTTTGCCGTCGGCGGAAATGGGTGCGTACGCCAGGACCGTAGCATTGAGGCGGGGATGGGTAAAGGCTGCTCTTGGGATCAGGTTTTCCGCCAGATCGGACTGACACGGCAGAGAACCTCCGCAAAGGGAAACCTCCTGCCCCTCCACCGTCAGTCTGAAATAGAACGGGCCTGCCTGACCGAAGTCTTTGGAGACCCACACGCCCGGGATATCGTCGCAGGTATAACAGCCCCGGTAAAAGGTCACGGTCTTCAAGGTTCCGAACTCGTCTGCATTTGCAAGGACCTTGTTATTGGATATATCATAGGAAAATGTATCGTCCGGCAGCTTCTTCGCATAATAGCTTTCCCGGTTTCCGCATTCATACTGACCGTCCTTTACAGCGACGGAAAAAAACGGATTGACTGGTGCGTGAACCATATCTTTAATGCTTGTAATGATATCTGTAATCATGTTTATCTCCTCCAAAATTGTTATCGGCCGCCCCTATCGCGTTCGATTTCTCAGCCCTTGACGCCCGACATGGTAATTCCTTCGATTAAATACCGCTGTCCGACGATGAATACCAGAATAACAGGTATCAATACGAGGCAAGCAGCCGCCATCATCAAATGCCACTCCGAACGGTAGGAACCGGTAAAGAGCTGAAGTCCCAGTGCCACCGTGTACTTTGCCTCATCATTTAAATAGACCAGAGGTCCCAGAAAATCGTTCCATGTGTTCATGAAGGTAAAGAGCCCTACCACAGCCAGGGATGGCTTTGTAATCGGCAGTATGATCCTGGTAAATATCTGAAAATGGTTGGCGCCGTCTAAGTATGCCGCCTCATCAAAATCCTTTGGAATCGTCATATAGAACTGACGCAGCAGGAAAATATAGAATGCTCCGCCGCCAAACCAGGCCGGGGCAACGAGCGGCACAAAGCTGTTGGTAAATCCGATCGCCCTCCACATGAGGAAGGTCGGAATCAGGGTAACTGCAAACGGCAGCATCATACTGGCCATGATGCAGGCAAATACCACATTTCTCCCTTTCCACTTGATTCTGGCCAGCCCGTAGGCACAGATGGAACTGGTAAGCATCGACCCGGCCACGACCAGTGCCGCGATAAAAAGGGAATTTCTGTAATACGTAAAGAACGGCAGAACCTCAAATACCTTCTTATAGTTCGACCACATCAGCTTATCCGGTACCCATTTGACCGGCACCATAAAGATTTCTACGGGAGTCATAAGGGAACTTCTCACCATCCAGACCAGAGGCACGATGCAGAAGAGGCTGCCTGTAACCAGCACTGCGTATGTAATCAGCTTTCCGACTGTTTTTTTCGTTTTTGCACTCAACATCACTCACCTCCGTAGTAGACCCATCGGTTCTGAAACTTGAACAGAATTGCAGTCAGTATCATAATGATCACGAACAGAATCCAGGCGATCGCACAGGAATTGCCCATGCGCATAAACTGGAAGGATTCCCGGTATAAATAATATACGTAAAAGAGGCTGGCATTGTTGGGACCGCCCTGCGTCATGACGTAGGACTGGGTGAAAATCTGGAATCCATTGATAAAGCCCATTACCACGTTGTAAAAAATAGTCGGAGTCATGATGGGAACGATGACATGGAACAGCTTTGCCGTCACACCGCCGCCATCGATCTCCACGGCCTCGATCAGCTGTCTCGGCACATCCTGCATCCCGGCCAGAAAGATTACCATGGTGGAACCCGTTGTCCACAGGTTGACGAATACCAGAGTAGGTATAACTGTGGATTCCGAGGACAGCCATTTATTCGGAGGCAGTCCCACTGCCTTTAGCAGGGTGTTGGCAAGGCCCACGTCCGGATTGAAGATCCACATCCAGATCGCGCCCATGGCTACGATCGGAATGATGGAAGGCAGATAAAAAAGTGTTCTGAAAAGTCCCTTCCCCTTTACACTTTTGTTTAAAAGAGACGCGATTAAAAATGCGAATACGATCGATGTAGGAACGGAAAAGACTACGTAGATCACTGTCACAGTCAGTGATTTATAGAAGTAGGGATCCTGCCCTGCAAACAGCCGCACATAATTATCGATGCCTACAAAATGGCTCTCCTTCACAATGCTGTAGTCCGAAAAGCTCATGATAAAGCTGATAATCATCGGAATTGCGGCAAAAAAAAGAAAGCCCAGGATACATGGAAGGCAGAACAGAAAGCCGGCCACGTTTTCACGCTTTTCCCTGTGGGTCATCTTGATTTTTTCTTTCATAATGATACCTCCTCATTTCCGGCCAGACTGCCCCGCCGGTATGGCGGGCCGCCGCAAAAGCGGCGGTCCGCATGCCCGGATTACCGCCGCCACTGCGGTCTGCACGGCAATCCTGCGATTACTTCTGTCAGGAACGGTTTCCGGAGTATGTACCATCAACAAGCGGATCCACACTCGTCTTGATTTCAGTCATCGCCTCCTCGGCAGTCTTATCCCCCGCCCATACCTGCTGCAGGGCTGCCTTTACCATCGTATCAATCTCATTGAAATTTTTCACATCAATTTCCGTCGCAATCACCTGATGATCGTAGGTAGACTGGACAACGGCATCCTTAAAGCCTTCCGGGCGCGCCGGGAATTCCTCAGAAGCCCAGAAATCAAGCTTCTCGCCGTCGGTGTAGTACTCTTTATGAACCGGAAGCCAGATGCTTCGGAACATTTCCGTAATCTCGGCAGAGCTTTCCGGGTTGGTGATCCATTGATACAGCTTCAGCGTCTCCTCCAGATGCTCTGTCGCCTTGAAGATGATCAGGGAACCACCGTCAAAGAATGTCGTATAATTCGTATCGATCGGGAGCACGCCTACGCCCCAGTTGATGCCTGCCTCGGCCAGATCCAGATGGTTCCAGCTTCCGTCAATGTACATGGCGGCCTGTTTGGAGGCCAGAGCGGTCGCAGCCGCCGGCATACTATTGGACTGGATTGCAGTCGGTGCGACGTGGTATACATTGATCAGATCTGCAAAATTCTGGATTACTTCCGCCGCTTTTGGATCATTTAAGCCAAATTCTGTCATGTCTTCATTTAAGTAAGCGCCGCCGTTTGAGTAGATAAACGGCATGTATACATTCCAGTTCGGAGCAAACATCACACCGTACTGAGTGATGTTATTGGCATCGAAATTCGGGTCTTTGGCATTGCGTCCGGAGGAATCCAGTGTCAGTTCCTGGGCCTTCTCTAAAAATTCCTGCCAGGACCACGCATCGGCCACCTTCGTCGGCGGTGTATCAATGCCGGCGTCTTTAAACAGGTCCTCGTTATACATCAGTGAAAGGGTGACATTGGCCATAATAGGGCCTGCGGACTCTGTCGGCGACCAGTTCCACCAGCAGGTTTCCAGATAATCATCCACGGAAACCTCCGGGTCGTCTTTGATCAGATCGTAAAAGTTATAGATCAGGCCATCCTCACCAAACTGGCATTTCCACGATGCGGAATAGCTGATATCCGGCGTCTCCCCCGCCGCGATCATCGCGTTTAGCTTTGTCAGGAAGTCATCGCTCGGAATATGCATGGCCTTTACCTTAATATCCGGATTGGCTTCCTCAAATGTCTTTACCGAGGCCTCGATCGCCGTCTTCTCAGCGCCGCTTCCCCAGTAGGTAAAGGTGATCTCCACCGGCTCCCCCTCGGTTTTTCCCTGGGCTGCCTCGGTTTTTCCTGCCGTACTGCTCTCCCCTGCAGTCGCGGTATTTCCGCCGCTTCCTCCACATCCCGTGAGGATCATTGCCCCCGCCATCAATAGTGCCGCCAGCTGCGTCAGATGATTACGCTTCATTTTAATTACCTCCCATATTTTTCTGTTTACTGTCTTTGTTTCGATAACTATATTCTAATGGAAGGAGGAGGGGACTTCTATATGGTTTTTGTTGGAAAACAGCACTTTTATTGTTTGTTATGAAAGGCAGACAAAAAGGCCGCCCTATTTCGGAATCGTAACGACCACAGCCGTCCCTTCTCCTAACTGGGAATGGAGAGAAACGCCGTAAGCTTCCCCGTACAGGATCTTAATCCGCCGGTCCGTGTTGGCCACCCCGATGGAAGTACCGGTGAACTCCAGCACCTCTTTTACTCTCTGCTGTGTCATGCCAGCCCCATTGTCCTCCACGGTAAAACAGATATTTTCTTCATCGGTTTCCGCACTGATTTCCAGGATTCCTTTTTCCTCGGAATTCTTAAAACCATGGACAATGGCATTTTCAACCAGAGGCTGTAAAAACAGCTTCGGGACCTCCTTCTCCATTAGTTCCTCCGGAATATCGAAATTCACCTCAAACTGATTCTCATATCGAATCTGCATGATTTCAATATAGCGTTTCAGCCAGTCAATATCGTCTTTTAAATGAACCAGCTGCTTTCTGCTCTGGCTGGTATACTGGAGCATCCGTGACAGATCCACGATCATCCGGCTGGCCTTGGGAGTATCTCCCGCCAGGCACGTCCAGTTGATGATGTTTAAGGTATTATACAGGAAGTGGGGATTTAACTGGATCGTCAGAATCATGATCTCAAAATCCTTCTGCTGCAGCTTCACCTCGTAATTCTCGTGAATCAGCGCCTTGATGTTGCGGCTCATCTCATTGAGTTTCTCATAAAAGAAAGAGAACTCATCTCTGTCGTCATAGGTGATGAGACTGCCGAACTGTCCCGTCCCCACCTGATCGATCATATGTATCGTTCCGTAAATCTTCCGGTTAATATAGCGGGAAATCATATAGGAGGAAACAGCGGACAGAAGCAGAAGAATCACCATGATGGCGATGATATAGCTCCGTATGTTTCTTTCCACATCCTGGATCAGCAAATGTACCGGTACCCTCGCTACCACCAGCCAGTCAGTAATCTCACTCTGGGCATACGTTACCATGTATTTCTCCCGCCCGTCTTTTTCCGTGGTATACCCGGAATTCGTCCCCTTCTTTAAGGTTCCCAGCCAGTCTGCCTGATAGCGGTGGCTGGCATCATAGGCGGGATCGGAACTGCAGATCACATTACCCTCGCGGTCAATCACCAGATAATCCGCATCACTCACGATGTCTTTTGCTCCGTAACGCCGGATTAAGGACATGAGAAACTCTTCGGTATAGTTGATCACCAGAATCGGTTTCTCCACAGACTCACTGAGCCGTTCCACCCGCCCGCTGGACACGTCACAGAAATTCATCTGGCATACCGCAGTAAAGAGGGAGCCGTATTCCACCTGCGTATCCGTCAGATTGTTGATCCCGAACATATCGGTATAGCTGTAAGTTGGAATCCAGCAGACCGATCCTTTTGCCTCCCTGGCTTCCTTCTCCAGTCTGGAATTCATAAAAGCGCCTTTGGGATAGAAGTTTTTGTCCTCCTCCCCAAACCGGAAATAGGATGTAACCAGATGAACGGAATAAATATTGCTGCCCCACGGCTTATATGCATCTAATATAGCCGTAATCCGGGAGTTGGCGTTCATGAGGGACACCTCATCCGTCTTGTCCAGATTCTTGAAAATCTCGTAGAGACGCGAATCAATATTCAGTTTCTGAGCGAACTCATCGATGTAGTCAAATTCCTTATCCACGATCACACTGCTCTTTTCCACGCTTTGCATGAAATATCCCTGGGCCTGCTCCGTAATGGATTTGACAGAATTTCGGTAAATCAGGATACTGAAAATGATGAGCGGCACAATCGTGAGAACCAGAAACAGAACCAGCAGCTGGGTCCTCAGTTTCCAGTATATTTTTCTCTTATGCTTCCATTTTTCCATAGGACATCACTCCGTTCTGCCGCTCATTTTCCGGTATTCCTCGGGTGTCATGCCATAGCAGCGCTTAAACGCCCGGACAAAGTAGTTGGCGTCCCGGTAACCGGTAAGAACCGCGATATCCCGAACCCTGGATTCTGTCGTGAGCAGCAGTTCCCTGGCTTTCTCCATACGCAGCCGGATCAGATACTCGGAAAATGTGCTCTTATACGTATTTTTAAACAGCGTACTGAAATAGGAGGGGTTAAAATGGTATTTCTCCGCAACGCTTTCCAGATTAATCTCATCCATGTAATGATTTTCCAAATACTCTCCGCAGTCTGTCATGATATCGCGTCCTTTTCCCTCCTTCTGGCTGTTCAGTTCCTTTCCCAGATCCAGGAAGAAGGCGTATAGACTGCGTTTCAGCAGTGTCAAGGTCGCCGACCGCTGGAGGCTGCTGATCTGTAAATTCGCCTCTTTTTTAAAGCTTCCGGAGATGAGAACATCGAGATTTCTCATGATCTGAAACAGGGCAAATATTACTCTCTGCTTTAGCAGGACCGGGGGCGAAAAAAGCATGCTTACACCTTCATCGATCTCCGCAGCCAGGAGATCATAGGCGTTTCGAAGTTCTCCCCTTTTTAGCCCTTCCACAACAGGCAGAACCGAGTAGGTAACCGCATCGGAATTCTTTCCAATCCGGCCTCCGATAGTCTCCTCCGAGAGGAATGTCCCCGGCTCATAAAATTCGTACTGGCTGAAGCGGACTGCCTCCTCATAGGACTGAGACGCCTGTTCGTAGAGATTGTCCGCCATGGAACCGGGAGAGCAGATCAGCCTGCAAGAAGGCAGTACAGATCTCATATGGCTCTCGATGGCGGACCACCTCGCCTCAGTCATGGGCTCCTCTGTCAATAAACAGACCGCCATCATATCCGGCTGATGCTCCAGAAAGAAGGGATAAGAAGAATTCGGGTCGAGGGATTTCTTCATCTGATACTTCAGATCATTCCTCTGCTCCTCGCTCAAATCTCTGCTGTCGCTCACCACTCGGCAGCAAATAACAGTGCCTGGCTGTTCCAGCTGAAAAAGGTCTTTCAGCCTCTCTTTTCCGGCAAAATCCGGCTTCTGGACAAACAGGTTCATCAGATGATCCATATAAACGGGCATCGTCTCTGTCAGACGGCTCTCGATGCTTTCCTGCTTGCTCCGGCTTCTCTGACGCTCAGAGAGCCTTTCTGTAACCTTTGTCAAAACCATCTGAATCTCGTCACTGTCCACCGGCTTCATAATATAATCGGCAGCCTGATATTTTAAGGCCTCTCTGGCATAGTCAAACTGCCCATAGCCGCTTAAGATGATTACCTCCACCTCCGGATTTTGTGCCTTCGCCGCCTTTAACAGTTCCAAACCGTTCATATTGGTCATTCGTATATCGGTTATAATAATATCGCAGTCCACCAGCTCGATCACTTCCAGAGCGGTCACACCGTCATCCGCTTCCAGAAGCATATCCTCCGGCCTCATGGCGGTCAGAAGATTCATCAGTCCTTTCCTGTGGTCTGCTTCATCGTCTACAATCAGTATTTTATACATGGCTTATCCACATTCCTTCAGATGTCGGTATTGGAGGCAGACTCTCTCTGTACGATTTCGATTTCTACCCCGTTCGGATCTTCTATCAGCATGCCGGTCCATTTCAGTTTATCCACACGGACAGGCTCCATCAGCACGTTCACCCCATATGTGGTACACCGCTTAAACAGCGCTTCGATACCATCCGTTGTCAGAGCCATATGGCGATAGATCCCTTTCTCGTCCGACGGCTCCGGATGCGCCGGCTTATCGTTGTAGTACTCAATCAATTCCAATCGCGTGCTGTCATTTAAGTAAAAATATGTAAGTTTGTGGTCCCCCATATCCACATCATACATTTTTTCAAGCCCCAGCACCTCCTCGTAAAATGTAAAGCTTGCTTCTCTGTCCGCCATGTTTACGGTAATGTGATCCAGACCTGTAATCATGATCATTTCTCCTCCTTTTAATTTTCTAAAAATTATCTACAGTTTAACATGAGTCTCTTTCAGCGGTCAAACGCAGCAGCCGCAAGATTCCCATTGACTTATCCCACCACTGGAATTACACTTTAGAAAGACACAAAAAAGACTGGATGAGCATTCAACTGAGGTAATCACAATGAAAGAATTTATTATAAAAACAGCATGGCCCATGGTACCGCCCAGGCCGTATTCTGCTTTTCATATCTGTATTATGGCCGCGGGCTTCCTGGCGGCTGTGCTGGCGGCTTACTTTCTTTCCAGAAAAACAGAGAGGAAGTTTTTTATACGGCTGCTGTTTTTCTGCGGCGTTATCCTGGCCGCAAGCGAGATTTACAAGCAGCTGTTCCTGTATTACGTGGTAAATCAGGAGCAATACGACTGGTGGTATTTTCCATTTCAGCTGTGCAGCCTACCCATGTATTTCTGCCTGCTTCTGCCCCTCGTAAAAAACAGGAGGCTGCAGTTGATCATCCTGACCTTTATGCAGGATTTTAACCTTTTGGGAGGTATTATGGCTCTGGCGGAGCCTTCCGGCCTGCTTCATCCTTACTGGTTTTTGACGCTGCACGGATTGCTGTGGCATATCCTGCTGATCTTTATCGGTCTTTTGATCGGATTTTCCCATGAATCCGATTCCAGTTTTACCGGTTACGTCAGCACACTGCCGCTGTTTCTGATCTGCTGTGGAATCGCTACACTGATTAATGTGACGGCCAAACCGCTCGGGCAGGCGGATATGTTCTACATCTCCCCCTACTATCCCAATAATCAGGCTGTATTTTACACCATTTCACAAAAGCTGGGGGTGTTGCCGGGAAACATCATTTATCTCCTTTCCATCTGCGCAGGCGGCCTCTTATTTCATATGATATTTGCCCGGCTTTTCAGGCATGCAACCAGGAGTTGACAATCTGCAAATTCTCAGGTTCTTGAAAAAAGCAAAAAAACTGATATAGTCAGACCAGAAACGATGGAATCAGGAGGACGAATATATGAGATTTTGTGATAAACTACTGTCTCTGAGAAAAATGAAGAGGTATTCCCAGGAACAGCTTGCTGATCTGCTTGGGATTTCAAGACAGTCTGTCAGTAAATGGGAATCAGGACAGGCCATGCCGGAATTAGGGAAAATCATACAGATTTCTAATTTGTTTTCTGTACCAGTAGATGATCTGGTGCGTGATGAAAGGGAACTGGTCCGTGAATCAGTACAGGATATTGCTTTTGTAAAACCGACATACAGTCAGGAGCCTGTTCTGAAGATGGAAAACGTGGCTTCCGAGGAAGAAATACGTAAAAATATTCTGGAAATGAAGGATACTATTCAACAGATATCGAAAAGCGTCAATGCCCCCGCCGGGTTCGAATATAAAAGCCGTGTTTCGATCTTCGGCATTCCGCTGGTACATATCCATTTTGGCAAGCTTTTTCATGTTGGTGTTTTTCCATACAACAACGCCTGTGTGGCAAAGGGGATCTTTGCTGCCGGTGATCTGGCTGTCGGAGTCGTGAGTTTCGGCGCCGCGAGCTTCGGTATTATTTCTCTGGGCGGCGCTGCCATAGGACTGCTCTCTGTCGGAATAGTGGCTGTTGGGGGACTCGCATTGGGATTTTCCTCAATCGGTATCTATGCCATCGGCTGTGCTGCCATGGGGATACACGCTGCTGTGGGGATTTCCGTTTCTGCAAGGACCGCAGTCGGAACGGAGGAAGCAAAAGGACTCTACCAGATGCTGCTTGGCCACGAAAACAGGAGTATATCAATGGTACAGGACTTCCTTCTCTCCCATAATCCGCAGATGCCCCGGTGGCTCGCCTGGTTTATGGCCTGGTTCGTCCGATGATGAATCATGTATTTCAAAGGAATTGACATTTTCTTTCGTAAGTGTTATCATATTGGTTACAGTTTAATTATTGCTGATTACAGGAGGAACTATTATGTCAGATAAAATAGAAAAAAAAGTACAGGAAGCGCTGGGCAGACATGACCGCGGTTATAACTGCTCTCAGTCTGTTGCATGTACATTCTGTGACGAGCTGGGATTTGATGAGGAAACCATGTTCCGTATAACAGAAGGTATGGGGCTGGGTATGGGCAGCATGGATGGAACCTGCGGGGCTATCGGTGCCGCAGCCGTTCTGGCCGGTATGAAAAACAGTACGGTCCATCTCGATCATCCGGATTCCAAGGCGGTCTCCTACAAAGCCGCCAGACAGTGCTTAAATGAGTTCAAGGATCAGAACGGAAGTGTTATCTGCCGCGAATTAAAGGGCGTGGATACCGGCAGCGTACTCCGCTCCTGCAATGACTGTATTGCCGATGCAGTTCGAATCATTGAGACGGAGCTCTACGGGGAAGATGCCGAATAAATCGTGAAAAAACGATTGACACCTGATTTTTCATGTGTTATTATGCCTTAAGAAGATAAAATTGAATAAGATGTCAAGGCTATGTTGAGTTTGGATTATGGACTTATGGACTCAGAGCATAGATTGTCGTCCCCATTTTAATGAACCATATGGTTTACTGTTTCTGGAACTAAACAGCCCACCATATGGTTTTTTTGTTGCCATTTTTCAGCAGTTTTCAGTCATTGATGATTCAGGGAGGTTATTTTATGCAGAACAAACAGGATTTTATGAAGACAAAGCCAGTATTTCCGCTTTTACTTTCCATGGCGGCGCCTATGGTGCTGTCCATGCTAATCCAGTCACTTTACAACATTGTAGACAGTATTTTCGTGGCCCGGCTGGGAACGGAGGCCCTGACCGCGGTCTCTCTCGTATACCCGCTCCAGAATATTGTCCTGTCTCTTTCCGTCGGCGTCGGCGTGGGAATTAACTCCGTCATCGCCAGAAAACTGGGGGAACAGAAGCCGGAGGAAGCCAATAAAGCCGCCTCCATCGGAATGGGGCTTACCTTTATTCACTGTATCCTGATCATTATCTTCGGTTTACTGGTGACGAAGCCATTCCTTTCCATATTCACCTCCGATCCGCAGACGCTTGCATGGGCCTGCCGCTACTCTTATATCGTCCTGTGTTTCTCTGCGGGAAGCCTGATTCATATTTGCTTTGAGAAGATCTTCCAGTCTGTGGGAGCCATGCTCCTGACCATGATTTCACTGCTGGTGGGATGCATCACCAATATTATTCTCGATCCGATCCTGATTTTCGGGCTGTTCGGCCTCCCTGCAATGGGGGTCACGGGCGCTGCGGTGGCAACCGTGACCGGGCAGTTCTGTTCTCTGCTTGTTTATCTGATCATCTACGGCAGAAAGGATATCGGAATTAAGATCAGCCCGAAATACTTTTCTTTTGATAAGAGTACCATTTTACAGATATACAGCGTTGGAATACCGTCTTCCTTAATGCTGGCCGCTCCTTCCCTCATGTCGGGAATCTTAAATTTCATGCTTGCGGGATTTTCTGATATTTATGTGGCTATCCTCGGTATTTACTTAAAGCTGCAGACGTTCTTATACACGCCTGCTTCCGGCATCGTGCAGGCGCTCAGGCCTATCGCGGGCTATAATTACGGAGCCGGGGAAAAGGAAAGGCTTCATAAAATTATCCGATGCAGTATGCTGCTGGTTGTCGCCATTATGACAGCCGGAACTCTGGCAGCCCTTGTCTTCCCCCAGCAGATCTTCGCTGTCTTTATTGATGATCCGGCACTCATTGGCCCGGGAAGCACGGCTCTGCGTATTATCAGCCTCGGATTTATTGTATCGACGGTCAGCGTCGTCTACGCCGGACTGTTTGAAGCGTTGGGATGCGGGAAGAAATCCCTGCTCATCTCATTGATACGGCAAATTGTCATCATTATACCTTTGGGATTTATCCTGTCACGTATCTGGGGGCCGGTCGGTATCTGGGTATGCTTCCCGATCGCCGAATTCCTGGCGGCCGGAATGGCAAGGGGTATGGTGAAAAAACAGAATCTGTAGCTTTACAGACATACAAAAACAGGCCTCTTATCCAAAAAATGAGGCCTGTCTCTTTTATATTTCTCTTCCCCTTATAAAATCAGTTCTGACTCTTTTTTCATACTGCGGCAGCTCATATCCCCCTGCTTTTAAAGATTTCAGAAGCCATACCATATTTTCTGCCATTGTTCTGATCGTCTGCAGTCCTTCCAGATCCATTTCCGTTTCATCGGGACGATTGCCATTTCCATGAATTAGATTCCAGTACTGAGAGGATACTACCGGCATATTTCTTATCTGAAAATACTTATTAATCTGGTCAAATGCCGTACTTGCCCCCCCTCTCCTGCAACTAACTATGGCTGCCGCAGGTTTCCCGGAAAAAACACCACAGTAAAATACCCGATCCATAAAACATTTAAGCGGACCGGTAATCCCTGCAAAATACACAGGTGAGGCAAAAACAAATCCATCCGTATCTTCCGCCTTCTCCAGAAATGCATTCACCTGATCTTTTTGGTAACATCGCCCTGTGGACTGACACGTTTTACAGGCAGTGCAGCCTGCTATCGGTTCTATACCTATCCAGAATATCGTGGCAGCTATTTCATGCTTTTTAAATACAGATTGTGCTTCCTTTAGTGCTCTTGCCGTACTTCCATTCTCATGAGGACTGCCGTTAACCAGCATAATCTTCATTATTCCTTCTCCCCTCCTGCCTGCAGATGCTTTTCAAAAGTACCACAGATGCGTTTGATCTCAGTAAAAGTAATAAATGCTTTCATACGATTTCTTTTCACATATTCCTCCAGCATTCTTGCTTCATGTCCTGATAAAACTGTATAAACAACATAATACGATTTTCCGCTGTACCCTCCCTCGCCTTTCAAAAGAGTTGCCGTTCGATTATATTGATCGATAATCCAGTTTACCATTTCACAATCTTCTGTAACTACGATTACCCCCATACAGCGGTTCTGCAAATGAATCAGGTCTGTTACTATTGAAGAAACACACACGTAAACAATGGAATAGACCACAGTTTCCAGCTGATATTGAAATGCACACCACAAATACACGACCAGATTAATAAATAAAGCGATCTTTCCCACACTCAGCCGGTTATTATGTTTCATCAGACATAGCCCCAACACATCCTGTCCGCCACCAGAACCACCCTCTCTTAATGTCAGTCCAACACCATACCCGCAGATAATGCCGCCCACTACTGCTGCTGCAAACGGATTATCTTTAATCATTGAATAGTTGACCGGAAGGACAGTCAGAAAAATAGTCTGCATAAACACACAAAAAATCGTTTTATATAAAAAGCGTCTTCCAATCATTTTCCATGCAAAGATAAGTAATGGGACATTTATAAGGAAAAAAATAATACCGGCTGCGTCTGTATTACCAAACTTTACTGGCAGAATCCCACTCAAAGCAGTTCTGATCATTTGACTGATTCCCATTAACCCGCCACTATATAATCCGGCTGGTACAATCAATAGATTCATTCCCGCTGCAAACAGAAATGTTCCAAATAAAGCCTTCAGAAGACGGGCTCCATCTTCTGTTTTCATTGCAGTTCTTTCAGCCCGCTGCTTTTCCGGACCATGTTTATGCTTTTTAAGAGTCCCTGTTCCATAGTATGTGACGGTAAATATCCAATTTCTCTTTCAAGAACAGATGTATCAAAATGAAATGGGATTCCCATATCCCCGCCAGCTGGCTGAATATCGGCCTCTGGAAGTATCTTTCTGATATAATCAATCGCATCCCCTACAGATCTGTACTCTCCCCTCGTATTAAAAATACCATGCTTAGTGGGAGGTGCCACCAGCGCAGCTCGAAAGGTGTCCGCTATGTCTCCTGCATACTGGAAATCAAACATCGTATCTGAATAAGGTACTTTACTTGCAACACCAATTGCAGGATTGTCAATGATAGATGAGAAAAACGGTTGAAAAGAGGAATGAATATAAGGGCCATAGGATAAATTTACCCGAAGTCCAATAGAGTCCATCCCATATTCTTTTCGGTAAAATTCGCTCAACCCTTCGTTAAATGTTTTTGTATAAGAATACAGACTACCGGGACATAAAGCCGTATCCTCGTCCATAATTTCCGCATCCCTCTCCCCATAACGTCTTTTTCTGTCTTTTTCTATACCATATACTGCGGAAGAACTGGCCCACACGATTTTTTTAATTCGCTCTTTCCGGCAGATTTCCAGTAGTTCCTGAAATGCTACAATATTTGTACGTACTGCACCAGTTGGATTTGCTCTCGTTTTCTGATTTAACTTGGATGCCAGATGTGCCACTGTATCACAGCCATGATCGACAATCAGTCTTTTAATCATTTCCGAATCAGTCATATCCCCCTGAACAAATTTTAGGCGTTCCCGCTCTTCCTCTGTAAGCATTCCATCCAGCCATCTGCTGGCAGCGCTGCTATGATACAGTGCAATGACTTCATTTCCTGCCTCCACCAGACTTTTAACCACATAAGAGCCAATAAAACCAGTTGCTCCCGTCACAAAACACTTCATCACTCTGCCTCCTTGCCTGCTATGTCTGTTTTTTTCAATTCATACTTTACCAGACGGATCATAGCTTCGACCTCCGCATCCGTCAGCGCCTTTCCTTTTTCTTTCGTTCCGGCAGTTGCATCCCCCATGACTCCAGTTTTCGTTACTTCATCCCAATAGGTGGGTGTACTGTCAAAATCTTTTTGAAAATTCGGATAATCACAAATTGCTCTCTCCATATAAACCCTATCCGGACAACACTCCAAAGCCTGTGATGTCTCCACCTCACATGCATGCCAGAAAACCGGATGAGCAAACGGCGAGGTACAAACTTCTCTGGCCTTCTCCCTCATGCTCTGGCGTTCCTCCAGAATCACCATTTTCATGTTCTGAAATTCATCGTAACATTCACGAACCGCTTGTTTCACAGCGGGTACATTACCATAGTGATGGCTGTGAATAAATACCAGTTGGAATCCTCTTCTCCGAAAGCTGTACATCATATCTTTGATTACCGCTATCATAGTATAATAAGACAGAGTCAATGTTCCAGGAAATCGATTTAACGACCATACCTGCCCTATGGGAATCGTCGGCATAAGAATAATTCCTGTTGCCTCGCAGACTCTCCGACACTGTTCTTCACAAATATGATTGTCTACATCCAGTTTCATGTGCGGTCCATGCGCTTCAATCGCCCCCAAAGGCAAAAGGCAGACAGGCATATCCGCCACTGCCTGTTCAGCCTCAGGCCACGTCATATTTTTCCATTCCTTCATATCTTCCTCCATTCTATCCCTCAAAACTTAAAAACTCCTTTGGATTACGACAGATTAGATCCTCTCTTATCTCCATAGCCTGTGTCTCAGTCATTCCGTCTTCCATCAGCTGTCTGACCAGCCTGGGAAGAAATGAAGTCAAGATATACCCAAACCCAGGTCCCCCTCCGAATGACGTCAGGTAACTCTGTCTCGCCATATCACCACATAAAAGAATCCTCTTTTGATAACCACACCGGATCAGCGCGCAGATCAAATCAATCCTCGTTTGTTCTGTACAGTATTTAACTTTACTAATCTGATCTAAGCCAAGAAATACACCTTCTTTTAACAGTTCTCTGCATAACCAGAAATCAGGATTTCTATCCATATGGCCGATACAGACCTGTTCTGGATTTGCCCCCTCCTCCTTCAGAAGCGCAATTTGTGAAAGTCCCATAGTTCCAATTCCTGTGTGGGTAAATAAAGGCATCTTCAGATCTTTCTGCGCCCTTGCCACCGCCCTCGCACACCGGTTCTCGGACTCAGAAATAAAACCATAGCTTGTGCCAAATTTAAGCTGCCCCGGTTTAAGTCTCATTTGTCCATAGCCATAAAGCGCCGCATTCATAACCTTTTCATACAGTTCCTCTATTGTGCTGTTTTTGACTGCCTCATTGTGATGTTCCTTCTGCCCGAATCCAACAGTGCCAACAATTGGAATTCCACTTTTTTCTGATATCTCCAGACGCAGATGGGCATTTTCTCCAAAATCAGAAATGGAGGCGTCTGTCAGGAGCGTTCCACCTGCTTTCTTAAAAAGCCTGACTTCATTCACCATTTTCCCCACATCACACAGCTCTAAATCCATCTCCTTTGCTTTGGTAACCGGTGATCTGGCAATCACATGTTCATGGTAATAAACCGCTCCCACTTTTTCAGGAGAGATATCCCCTCTCAATGTTCTGATTATACGCAATTGATCTCCTCCTCAAATAGCCTCATCCTTTAACATTTCTTCCATTGCATGATATGCTTCTTCCTCATCCTCCCCGTCAATCTCGATATCGAAGCATTCTCCATTTCGTATTCCCAGCCTTAAAATGGAAATCATACTTTTCAAATTACCCGTTTGCTCTTTATACCTTATCTCTACGGAAGATTGATAATTCTGTGATAATCCGGCCAGTTTGCTTGCCGGTCTGGCATGCATGCCATATTCATCTTTCAGTGCATATGTAATCCGTTTCATAATATTTCTCCATGCTCAGCCTGATTTTTGCTTCTTAAATTCCATGCATTTCTGCGGATTGTCGTAAAAAAATTTGTGAAACAGAGCCTGTCCATCAAAATTTCTGCGATCTGCCAGTTCCAGGAACTGGTCTTTAAATACTTCAAACACATATCCCAGACCGGGTCCATATCCATAGTGACGGTAATACGACTTTCTTGCCATATCCCCGGATATCAGTATCTGCTTCTCAAACCCATCGCTGACCAGATCCAAAATATGATGGATCAGTTGGCTCTCCGTATGATACTTTATCTTACCAATTCCATCGAAACAGAGATATGCTCCGGTATCGGCTATTTTCCTGTGGTACCATAAGTCCAGATTCCTGTCCATATGCCCAAAACTCACCACAGAAAGAGGGACCCCCAGCTTCTTTAATATACTGATCTGATTAAGCGCCATGGTACCTGCCTCCGTATGAGAATGAATAGGCGCTCCTGTACAAAAATGGACTGCTGCTGCCACCTCGATTGTCTTTTCTTCCAATGGTGAAATCGCTTGATAACCCGTTCCAAATTTTACCTGTCCGGCCCTGTAACTGGTTCCTTCCAGCCCATACTCAATTTCTGTCCGTACAAAATCCGTCAATTGATCAACCGTACTTTTTTCAATCCACTCATGAAAATTGGGGTAACCGCCAATCAGTTCCTGCCTTCTTTTATCAAGCGGTGCCTCCCATAGAAAACCTTTGTTAAAACCAGCTGTTCCGATAATATGCAGTCCGCTCTTCTTAGACAGTTCTGCTACGGCAGCCACGTCTCTCCCATAATCCACTGCCGTAGCGTCGACGATGGAACAGCCCCCCAGCCGTTCATAGTCCTTCATGTCAGCCAACGTCTTTTCCGGATCATCCAGGATCAAATCTTCCTCCTTTTTCCAGATCCAATGAGGCGGACTGCACAACAGATGTTCATGAGACAATGTAAATCCCATATCTTCCGAATTTATATCTTTCAACAGCGTTCTTACTTGACTCATACCACGGTCTCCTTTTCTTTAACCGAGTACTTTTGCAATCAGAGCAAATATCCAGAAAAGTAAAAACTCATCGGTTTCCCCTGCCCACATAATTGTATCAGGTATTGTAGCCGGAACCAAAAACTTAATAAATACCAGCTGCCCTAATGCCACAATCGTTGATATGATAAAGCCTCCAAGTAGAGCGCCCTTTATTCCTCCTGTGGAATTTCCAAAAATCCCCGCCGTTGCTCCATGGAAAAACAGAACAATCATGGTAGGTACTACTACAAACCCGATGGAAAAGCCCAATGCCAGCATCCAGAATATAATACCTGCAAACATTCCAACAAATCCCAGAATTACCGCGTTCGGTGAATAAGTAAACAAAACCGGGCAGTCCAATGCCGGAATTGCATTCGGTACCAATTTATCAGCAATTCCTTTAAATGACGGTATAATTTCTCCTACGAACAAGCGGACCCCCACCAGAATTACTGCGATTCCTGCTGCAAAAGTAAGAGATTGTACAATTGCGTATATAATAAAATTCTGTGTTCCTGCATTGGCCATGAGCGCCTGTCCATTTTCCGTATTTTTGACCAGGACAATAACAGCACCTATCAAATAGAAAATCATCATTACAAGAGCTGTAATAACGTTATTATCCCGCAGAAAGGAGAGACGTTTAGAAAATACCATAGTCTCCGCATCTTTTTTGTTTTTAGAAAAAACTTTTCCTGCATTTGCTGCTATGAAACTGCCGATGCCAGATGGATGGGCAAGTGCGAAATCATCACTGTCTGTTATTCTCCTCACATATTTCTGGCAGATTGCTGGCTGAAGAGTAAAGTACAGTCCTAAAAGCGGAGCCAGGATACAGACCATTTTCCAAGTGGGCATCTCTGGTGCAAAATTAATTAATACACCGCTTGAAACAACAGTAACCCACCAGAGCTCATGCCCGGTTAAAAAAATGTATTTAAATGGCGTAATTCTCGCAAGAATTACATTAATCAGGAATGATGACGCCATAACAATAGCAATCACACTGCCGAATTTCCCCACAAAAGCATCATATCCCATACAATTAGTCAGTGTTGCTGATGGAAGTCCAAATACTTCTGACCACAACGGTTCAAAAACAGTAAGCGCCCCAGTAACAATGCCGCTTCCTGAACTAATTACCAGAAAACCAATTCCGGCCTTCAGTGTACCTGAAATTGTCTTTTCAAACGGTGATTTCTGCAGAAGGTGGCCAATTAGTACTACCAGCATCAAAAGAAATGCCGGTGTGTTAAAAAAATTGTTTGATAGCCATGTAGCAATTGTTCCAAAAGTCCCCATAATTCTTCCCCTTTCTATCTCTCCCTGTTTCCTATCCCTGCTCTTTCTTAAGTGCTGTCAATACTTCATCAATCTCCTTCTCAATGATTGATTTATTGATGTAGTTCGTAATACATACAACTCTTGCCCTCGGATTTGTTATGCTGTCCGCAATCTCTTTTGATGTGATTATAAAATCACATCGGTCACTGCACGCACAGGAAGCATCCGTATGCTCCAAATCTGCCTGATACCCCTTTCGCTTCAGTATATCCTGCACGCTCATCTTTAAAATTAAACTTGATCCCTGCCCGGTACCGCATACACATAAGATTCTCACCGCTATACCCCCTCTCTCTCTTCCTCCTCATACTGCCTGATTAATTCAACCACTTCTTCTGCATTTTTTGCTTCCATAAATTGCTTTAAAGTCTCTTCTTCCCCGAATATATTAGATAAATGAACCAACGCATTGATATGACTGTGTCCGTCAACACTGGACAATACTATAATAAGATTAGCGTATTTCTCATCACTAAAGTAAATCCGTTCTTTCGAACAAAGCATAGACATCGCAAGCTTCTTTGCCCCCTCAGATGGTCTTGCATGAGGCAATGCTACCCCTGGAGTTAAAATGATATAAGGCCCCGTGGTTTCAATGGAATCAATCATTGCCCGGACATAATTCTGAGTAATACTTCCATCTTCAATTAGTGGTGCCGCTGCCAGGCGTACCGCATCTCTCCAGTCCTGGACAAAATCCGTAAATCGTATTCTATCAGCAGTTAAAAGATCCTTTAACATATACTTTTTTACTCCTTTATAAATAATCTCATAGCTTCCATTACCGTACAGTTGACTAAGCCGGTTTCCAACCTGTTCACGTTGGTCTGGCAATAAAAAATCTTTTAATACATTCATGGTATCTTTCAGCATGATTTTGGCAGAATCCAAAGCAATAGAGTCTCTGTCCGAAAGTTTACGGTAAATATTGCTTTTATCCTGCAGTGTCAGGACCGGATTCACACGGACACAGGGAATGTTTTCATCTATCTTTAATAGCATGGGCGCCACCAATAGATCCAATTTATTGTAGAAAGTCCAGTAACTGACTTCATAAGATGGAATTAATATGGTCCGAACCTCGTGAAAAGTATTTTGTATCTGTTTTTCCACCAGCGCCCCAATTCCTATATTATTTGCACATACAATACCTATCAACGGAATCTTCTGTCTCTGTTCATCGCCGCTATCCTGAATGACCCAGCCAATCAGCTGTGCCGTAAGGTAGGCCAGTTCTTTTTCCGATATTTTAACACCTGTCCATGCTTTTATTGTTTCCAGTTCCTTCGTCAGATTAAAAATATACTTATAATCTTTCTGTATAGCCTCGACAAATGGGTTGAAAATATGAAAGCCAAAGATTTCCCGAAGCAACACACCGCTTAAAGACTGACCAAGCTTTTCAATCACTACTCTTCTCTTTTTACAGCCCAATCCAATTCTGGATTCAAATTCCGTAATAATCTCCTCTGCAAACTCTTCCAAGGAATTTTTTTCTGAAACAAACTGCTCCAGATTGTCTTCCCATATACTCCCCATGCAGATGATTGTCTGCTGCAGCAATTCCTTTTCAGAATTTAAACTCTCCTTTTTTTCCTGCTCCCCCCCTTTGACACCAACGGAATTTTTGAATACACCACTGCTCGCGATAGCACACTTGACTTCCTGCCATATACCGGACTTTAAAATCAGGTATTCGATACAATTTTTCGTGTATGATCCAGCACTCTCTTCCTCCACCACTCCGTAGGGGAGACAGCGTCCCTGAACAATTCTCTGAACGATAAGCTCAACGGAGAGTGAAATATAAACAGCCGACTGAAGTGACAGCTTGATGTTCATTTCATTTGATACACGCTCCAGTTTATCCGCTCTCTCCATAATCTTTTCGTAGTCGAATCCGTATAATGGGAATAAATTTTCTTCCGCTACATGATACCTGATCTGCTCTTTTTCTGCTGAAAAAGCAGGAATTAACGATATGTAAAATGGTATCATTCTTCTTATTTCAGCCTCATTCCCGGCCAGCATATATCCTTTATTATTTGATACGATTCTTGTTTCGAATCCATTATCCCTTAAAAACCTGCTGATTGCAGTCATGTCGGCTATACATGTATTTCGGCTGATTTCAAACAGTTCACAGATCTGATAGTTTGTAATAAACGAATTCGCAAATAGTTTGAAGACAATATATTTTCTTCTTTCGAAAAACGAGTAATAGTAGTCTTCTTCTGAAACAGACCTTAAAATTGATTTCAACTGTGCAAGTCCTTCCGGCAACATCTGCACCGATCGCTTCTCCCTTTCGTCTTTCAGCCGCACCCCCCTTTTTCCAAGCCAGTAGACACAGTCTTCCATAATCTGCTTTGCCTGTCCTCTGGAAATCCTCATAACCTGAGATATCTGGTGCACCGTCAGACAGCCCTGATTATCCAGCAACATCTGAAAAGTAATGAGAATATCTTTCGTCATCTTCATATCATTCACTCCCTGAATTCATTATATAAAATATCATTTTTCACAAACAGTCCAATTAAATTTAATTTTCACTCTATAAAAATATACTATATATTAATCAGGAAAACCAAGGGGGTATGTTCGAGTAAATATACATAATATAATAATAATTAAGCATTTATGATTCACAATACGTTATATATGCCATTATCTTGCAGTATGTAATTTTAAATATGGGAAAAAAGAATTGTATAAATATGAATAAGAGTATAAATTAATACCAAAAATTTCCATTTATGATTATCTGTAGTTCTTAACTATATCTAAAAACATAAAAAGACTGCATTGTTTTTTATAAACAATGCAGTCGAATAAATTATTATTGAAACAGATTTCACCGTAATCCGCTCTCTTCCCTAAACTCTCTCATACAGAATTTCATCAATCCGTCTCAACTCTTCCCCGCAAAACGTCAGCTTCTCCATCGCCTTTAAATTCTCCACGATCTGTTCCGCACGGCTGGCTCCGATTACAACCGAAGTCATTCCCTTTTTCTGAAGAACCCATGCCAGCGCCATCTGAGCCAGGCTCTGACCGCGGCTGTCGGATATCTCTTTTAAATGTTTCGTGATCACCGGGACAGAACCGGTCACATGGTTGGCATTCAGAAACACGCTGGCGCCGGCGGCTCTGGAACCGTCTGGAATGCCATCGATGTATTTGCCAGTCAGAATTCCCTGGGCAAGCGGTGAAAAGGCGATTGCTCCGACGCCATTTTCATTGAGCACATCAAGAACCGCCTCATTTTCACGGTGAATCATCGACAGCTGCATCTGATGAATCAGACAGTGGATACCCATGCCTTCCAGAATTCTCACCGCCTCCGCCGTCTGTTCCGCGTTATAGTTGGAGATTCCCACATAAAGCGCCTTTCCGCTCTTTACGATCCCGGCCAGCGCATCCATCGTCTCTTCCATCGGCGTATCCGGGTCCGGCCTGTGGTGGTAATAAATATCCACATAATCTAAGTTCATGCGCTTCAGGCTCTGATCCAGAGAAGCCACCAGGTTCTTCTTGGACCCCCACTCCCCGTATGGTCCGGGCCACATGTAGTATCCGGCCTTCGTCGAGATAATCATCTCATCCCGGTAAGCCCTTAATTCCTGATGGATCACGCGCCCGAATGTCTCCTCCGCGCTTCCGGCCTCCGGCCCGTAATTATTGGCCAGATCAAAATGTGTAATGCCCCGGTCAAATGATTCCAGCAGCATTTCCCGGCAGTTGGTAAAATCCGATGTATTTCCAAAATTATGCCACAAGCCAAGGGACATGGCCGGAAGAAACAGGCCGCTCTTCCCGCATCGGTTGTATTTCATTGTCTCATATCGTTCCGTTTTCGCAATGTAATTCATATTTTCCCTCCATTCCTGAACCTCCAGGGCGTATTTGAAAATTACTTTCAGACAGGCCCTGGTCTAGAATTCCGCCAGTTCATCAAAATTGCGCTTCAAACCATCGGCCAGCACCCTGGCATCCTGTCCGAATACCACCCACTGAATTCCTTTTCCCATGGCTTTCGCGGCTTCTTCCTTCGTCGCTCCGATAGCTGCCCCCAGCGTTAAGCCTTTGGCTCTGACACGCCGGCAGATGTCATCGTATACCTCTGGAAGCTCATACTTCTTCTCGCCGGTCTGGCCTTTGATCGATCGTCCCAGGTCCGCCGCACCGATGAAGAGAGAATCGATTCCATTTACTTCCATGATTTCATCCAGGTTCTCGTATCCCTCCAGAGTCTCGATCTGCATAACCTTATATACCCGCTCGTAAGCCGTCTGAATATACTCATCTTCGTCAATCAGACCGTAGCGGATCGCTCTGATCGGTCCCTGGCCCCGCACGCCGCCATGATCCGGGTAGGAACAGGAACGGACTGCCTCCTTCGCCACCTCCGCGTTATTGGTAAACGGGAATATAATTCCGTCCGGTCCCATATCGAGGATCGCTTTCATCGCCTTCACATCGACTCCCGGCACCCTGACAAATGCCGCACAGCCTGCTCCCTGCGCCGCTACGATGTGATGAAATATCTCCTGTCTGTCCAGAGGCCCGTGCTCCGCGTCTATCCAAACATAGTCATATCCAATATATCCGGCCATCTCGCTCACCATGGGGTCGGCCATATTTAGGAAAAATCCCTTTACCAGCTTTCCTGCGGCTATCTTCTCTCTTATTCTGTCAACCTTATTCATTCTTTGTCTCCATTTCCGTCCGAATCCTGCGGACATTTCATTTAATATAAAATATGGGCTGCCTTATCCCTTTACTGCCCCAAGTGTCACACTCGATAAGAATTTATCCTGGAACATGAGGAATACGATAATTAAAGGGATTGTGACCAGCGTACAGCCGGAAAGCACCAGCTCCCACGGCACCGAACGGGCGGAATCCGTCTCGTTCAACGTCGGGAGAATAACCATGATCGGCATCAGCTTCTGTTTCGTCAGCATGATCTTAGGGTAGAGAAGCTCATTCCATTTGCTTAAAAACTGCAGAATCGCCAGCGCTCCAATGGAGGGGGAGGAAATTGGAAGGACGATCTTCGAGAAGATTTTCCACTCTCCGGCCCCGTCGATCCTGGCGGCCTCAATCAGGGAATCGGGAATCGACATCATATACTGGCGCATCAGGAACATGGCAAATACATTGGCCGCCCCCGGAATGATCTGAACCCGGTAAGTATTCAGCCATTTCATCTTGGAAAAGATCAGGTACAGCGGCGTGATGTTCAGCTCTGCCGGAATCATCATTGTGATGAGAAGCATGAGAAACAGAACATTTCTTCCGCGGAATTTAAATTTAGCAAAGGCATAGCCTGCCATGGAAGCCAGAAGGCAGGAAAGCGCCGTGTAGCTGGCCGCCACGAAGATGGAGTTTCCAAAGGTCCGCAGAATCAGGCCGGAATTGAAGTTCAGCAGGCGCTTAAAATTCGCCAGTGTCGGATGAACCGGAAATCCGGCCGAATTGCCATACAGCTCCTGGGCTGTCTTTAAGGAGCCGGAAATCATGATAAATACCGGAAATACGGCTGCGAAGCAGGCCATCATGACAATCGCGTTCAGCAGGATTATTTTCCCCTGTCTTTTCGTCATTCCTCGTCACCTCCCAAAACTTTAAGCTGAATCAGCGTCAGCACCAGAATCACAGCTACCAGAATCCATCCGGCCGCCGCTGCCATTCCGAACTGGCCGCCGGACATGCTGTTGATAATTAAGTTAATATAGGGCGCTACCTTCATGGAAGGATCGTAGTTCTGCGCCAGCAGAAGGTTCGGCTCCGTATAGATTTTAAAGGAACCGATGGCATTGGTGATAAACGCCACCATAAAGGTCGGCTTCATCATCGGAAGAATAATGTGCCATAAATTCTGCAGGCCGCTGGCTCCGTCGATGGATGCGGCTTCCGTGATGTCCTCGCCAATGGTCGTCAGGCCGGACAGATAGATGATAAAATACCAGCCGATTCCCCTCCAGGACAGCAGAGTGACCACAGTCCAGCGCATCCAGGCCGGATCGGTCAAAAATGGAATCGTCTTTCCGAGGATCTGATTGATGACACCAACTCTCTCTCCAAAGATAATCTTAAAGCAGAGGGAGCTGGCAACCACCGCACAGATCTGCGGAAGAAAAATAAGTGGTTTATAGACGGAACGCATCCGTCCCACAAACTTTGACTTGACAGCCAGAGCCAGTAAAAAAGAGAAGGCCATGGTCGGAATGAAGCTGAAAATAAAGTAAAAGACTGTATTCCCCAGGCATTTCCACATCGTGTCATAGTTAAAAAGATTTTTATAGTTCTGCAGTCCCACCCACTTTGCCGCACCGTAACCGCTGTATTTGAAAAAGCTTAAGCCCAGAGAATACAGAGCGGGCCAGAGAAAAAACAGCAGGTAAATTACCATAAACGGCAGCAGAAACAGATAGGGGACGGCAGATTTTTTTAATTTATACCGGTTCAAATTGTCGATGCCTCCTTTGTTTTCGCAAGTGACGAGCCAGGCGGATAGTTCCGTATCACTGGCATTTTTCCAACAAGAAAGGCGACGAAATGCATCATCGCCTCTCTTCATACACATGTACCTGATAAATGCTCCCGCTATTTATTCAAACGGATTGCCGATCTGATTGATCATGTCATCCTGCGCGGCCTTCAGCGCTTCATCAAGTGTCATATTATCCTGTAAATACTCGTCAAGATACTGGAGAATAATCTTCTGCTCCTGGGAGGAAGCCGGATTATACGGGAATATCTTTAAATATTCCATGGCTTCGCTGTTCACCTCGCCTAAGCTGCACGCATAATACTCGTTGCCGCCATTATAATACGCATCGTCAGCCGCGGATTTTAATGCAGGGAGTACGCCGGTTACATCGAAAATAATCTTGGCAGCATTTTCGTCAAAACACATCTTTGTCATCACTTCTGCCGCCAGCTCCTTATTCCTGGCCGCCGCCGGAATTACCCAGATTGCTCCGCCGGCATCAGAACCTTCTCTGATCTCTTCCGGCCACGGTGCCATAGCCCATTTTCCCTTCTGGCTCTCAAGGTTGAAATTCTTAAAATCGGTCTTAAACCAGCCTCCGATGAGCTGAGATACAATTTCACCGTTGTCAAAGGCAGGAGTCCAGTCCGCCGACCATTCAGCCGCGCTGGACATGACGCCGGAATCTTTCAGCTTCTTCATCCGTTCAAAGGTCAGCTTTACGTCCTCGTTGGAAGCCAGATTATAATTGCCGTTTTCATCACAGAAGCCTGCTCCCGTGCCGCTTAACATCATCATAAAATCATAGCTTGTGGTCGGTACATTGTAATTTTCCATGCAGGCGTTGGGATATTTTTCCCGGATCGTCTCACCCGCTGCGATAAATTCGTCGATTGTCTTTACCTGACGCACGTCAATGCCGCATTCCTCGAAGATGTCTGCGCGGTAAAACCATACCTTTGGCTTTACCTCCCTCGGCAGTGCATAATACGTGCCGTCGTACTTCATAATACTTTTCGCTGCGTCAATGATCTTGTCCTCATATT
>NZ_JBKVCZ010000055.1:0-41739 GCF_046966825.1 Hungatella sp.
ATCATCAACTATGCCAAGACCCGTGAGGTCTATGTGGCATACCGCAAGGCCGGTTATTCCCGAAAATTCCGGGAGGAACATGAGCAGGAAATCCTGCTCCATCAGGCAGCCAAAAATGCCTTTGACGAGATGGGTGTGAAGAAGCTGCCCAAGGTTAAGGACTTGCAAGCTGAGTATTCCAAACTGCTGGAGGAAAAGAAGAAAACCTATGCCGAGTATCGGCGCTCCCGTGAAGAAATGCGGGAGCTTTTAACGGCAAAGGCAAATGTAGATCGGCTGCTGAAAATGGATGAGGAACAGAAAAAAGAACAGGAAAAAGACCACGGCCAGCGGTAAGCCGGTCATGGTCCAAAGCGTTCGCAGAACGCGCAGCCGCAGAATGAAATTCTGCGTTCAAGGGGGTTTGGGGGCGCTGCCCCAGGCAAGCAAAGCGGAGGGGAAAATCACGGCAGGATTTTTCCCTCTGCGGGCCGAGTGTATTAACACCGGCATTGCTTGCCAGATTTACCCCGAATTCGGGACAAGTACTACAAGCAATTTGATAAGTACTTTATTTTTGTTGAGCAGGCTATCAGAAAAACAAAGGATGCAGGCTACATTTGTTATATTGTCCCAAACAAATTTTTCAAAGTTGGTGCAGGAGAACATCTGCGAAGCTTAATTGCAAAAGGCCGATACTTGGTAAGCCTTGATGATTTTGGGGATGCACAGTTGTTTGAGGATAAGACTATTTATAGCTCCATCCTCCTTTTATGTAAGTCTCCACAAGAGAAATTCCGTTACACTGGCGTGGATTCTGCCGATAAGCTATGGGTTGGAGAGGAAGTCAGTTCCATAGAATTTGGCTCCTCTATTCTCAACAAGCTTAGAATGGCAATAACACAAGGGAGAGACGGCTCAAAGAGCTATCTCTCCCTGTTTATCATTACGGCCAACAACCCTTTTAATCCGAAACAACTTCGTTCAGCCATTGCTGTATCAGTTTTCGTTTTGGGGAAGTAGGTTTATAAATTACGTAGTTCTTCATTGAAGGTATCTCTTCATTCAAAATTGTAACCTCAAACAATGATTCGTTGGACAATTCCTGCTCCACCATCTTTCGCGGCACAAAGGCATAGCCGTCATCATTCAATAAGTATGGAACGATATTTTCCCCTATATCTATATCGAGCTGAAATGCCTTGTATCTTGAAAAAATCCTGTTATGTGTATCCGCATATAGGAAATTTGAATTGTAGATGCGCAGCGTTTCCATGTCTTTCAGTGTTATGCATTCATTTAGATCAGTAGGTTGTTTACTGGTAACAAGTATGATTTCATCTTCACACACAAGATCACACTGGAAACCGGTATGCCTAAACGGGTGATGTGAATAGCCTATATCAATCTTTCCTTGGTGCATAGCAGAAATAATATGTCTTGAATGCCCGAACTCTATGCGAACAGAAATGTCACTATGCTTTTCCAAAAAACGTCTGGTTCCTTGCACCAGATAACACTTGTGGAAAGCATAAACCGTTCCGATTGTCAATCGCTCAGAAAACTGACCAACCAAGCCAATTCTATCAATTGCTCTGTTCTCTAATTCCACTATGTTTTTTGCATATTCCAGAAAGGCCTGCCCTGCTAAAGTAAGTTCGGCGTGGTTGTAGCTACGAATAAAAAGACTCTGCCCCAACTCTTTTTCCAGTTCCTGTATTCGGCTGCTGACCGTGGACTGGACTACAATGTGCTCTTTCGCCGTTTCGGAGAAGCTTCCATTCTCCGCAAGTGTTAGAAATGTTCTCAGGTAATCTATATTCATGTACTCCTCCACGCTATCAATAATTCCGATTAAGTTTGTAAAAACTATTCGTTGGACAAATTATATGGCAAGAACTACAATATGTCAATAGGAGCGTCATAACCACATTGACTATGATGCTCTCTATTAAAAGAAATGGAGGAATAGCAATGGCACATTTGCTTATGATTGAAAGCTGGGTCGGAGCAAGCGGAAACCTCTTACCACCTTTATTGAGGGAACTCGGACATAGCTATACTTTTGTAACCCGGAAGGCATCACATTATCAAAATCCGATGAGCTCGGAAAAGCACGCTGTTTTCCGTTATGCTGACGATGTTGTCGAAACAGAAACGAACGATCTGCAACAGCTGATCGAATCGGTTAGGCACGTGCGGTTCGATGGTGTGATAACGGTGTGTGATTATTACATCGAAACGGTTTGTGAAGTTGCAAAGGCTTACAATGTACCGTGTCCGTTTTCAGCCAACGTTAAGACCGCACGACAGAAACATTTAATGCGGCAGGCTGTAGATCGTGCTGGATTGTCCAATCCAAAGTACATGCTTGCTTATAATTGGGAGGAAGTTGAAAAGGCAGCGCAAGAAATAGGTTATCCTCTTGTTCTTAAACCTGTGGATTTAGCCTCAAGCGCATTTGTTAAACTTATTCAGACTTCAAATGATCTGCAACAGGCATATCGTGATTTGGAGAATTTCCCGCTTAATTTCCGTGATCAAGAAAGAGAGCGAGCATTTTTGATTGAAGAATATATATGCGGAGAAGAAGTCAGTGTGGAGACGGTTTCAAATAACGGTGAGATTACCGTTGTAGGTATTACGGACAAGTCTGTGACTGGCAGTCCGTACTTTATAGAAAACGGACATATGTTCCCGGCAAAACTGGATGAGGACGTGAAAGAGGAGATAGGCGATTATGTGCGCAATGTATTGCTGGCAACAGGATATGACCACGGAATCGCTCACACAGAGATAAAACTCACGAAGGATGGTCCCAAAGTGGTGGAAATCAACCCTCGTACAGCAGGAAACTATATCGTGGAACTCATTGAATATGTGACCGGCGTAAATATGCTTAAAGCCTTTGTATCCCTTGCTTTAGGACAGCAACCGTCCGTTACTGTATCTGATACCAACGTGAGCAGTGCTGCGATTATGTTTATTGTTCCGGATTGCGGCGGCAAGATAAGGCAGATTAAGGGCGCTGACACGTTAAGGGAAGATTCAAATATCATACGGTATAGAATCGAGGACTGTGTGGGTAAATCCATTGAAAAACCAATCGACAATGCCTGCTATTTGGGACACGTTATAACGCGAGATTGCGATGGGTACGGCGCTCGCATGTTCGCTGAAACTGCATTGAGAAGGTTGGAAATTGAGTTTGAGGAAACGGAGCGAGTACATGAAGCAATATAAAAATGTTAATGAATTATGGGGTGCTATCGTGAATGGAGATATGGATCCCTCTGTTTCTGATTTTTTCGTAACAGGAGCGTCTTATATTTATCAGACAACGCAATTTCCAAACTCCATTAATAAATACCACAACTATTATCTATTACTGAGAGTCGGGACATACTTTGGAGCATGCTCTCATGTGCCGGAGCAATTAGGCATTGAAGCAGGAAGAGAGTTTTCAGGCAAGTCTCTCAAAAGCTGCGTGATTGACCCGCGTTTGCCGGTTAGAATTGCAGCAATGGACGCTTATCTTGGCACAGTATATCCTCACGAAAGGCAATGCAGCGATGCTGTGGAACTACCGGGGGGAACCCCGGCCGAGAAAGCGGATTTTCGTGACAACCTGATTGCTGATATTGCCAACATAGAACAGGGCATGAGGATTGCGTTGATTGGGGTTGTAAACCCGCTTATAGCTGCAATACGAAAGCGCGGAGGAACCTGCCTTCCCTGCGATTTGCAAATGGAAAGAACACAATGGGGCGACCCCGTAGAAAAGGATATGGAAAAAGTATTGGATTCTGCAGACGGGGTAATCTGTACAGGAATGACCCTAAGCAACGGAACCTTTGATCGAGTCGTAGAACGGGTACTGGAGCGCAATATTCCGCTGACTGTTTATGCGCAAACTGGCAGTGCTGTTGCTGCGAGGTTTGTGGGCAACGGAATCACCTCTCTCTTAGCGGAATCGTTTCCTTTTTCGCAATTCAGTGCAAACGCGACCCGTGTTTTTTGCTACAAAGGATAAGGTGACTAGAATTGATTCGTTTAAAAACAAATACCGACAACTTGCTGCACTCCAATCCGGAACTGTATGCTGTGTTTGAAAACGATAAGTCTTTTGAAATGGCGCGTTTTATACACGCGATACTCCAAAAATACGAAACAGGAAAAAAGGTATTGGATGTTGGATCGGGTTTGGGGAGAGAAGTAGCTTTTCTAAGAGAAAAAGGATACGATGCTGTAGGCATAGATGCTTCGGAAGATATGGTTGCCTGGTCACAAAAGCACTATCCAAACGCCAATTTTTATATTGGGCAACAGGCAATGTTTGACCTAAACCAGACATTTGATGCTCTGGTTTGCGTTGGGAGCACCTTCCTGTATAACTACACCAACGAAGATGCTGGTTCTACTCTGACGAATTTCCGAAAGCATCTTAAAGATGGCGGCATTTTGTATCTTGATATGAGGAATGCAGCTTTTTTCTTAACAAAGGAGGGACAGAGATGGTTGACGGACGAGCTTTTGGAGGAAGCGATATTCGATGGTAAACCAGCAATTGTAAAAACACGCTTTTACATTGATTTAGCAAAACAGATTTTAAAACGTGACTATAATTGGAAAATTGGAACTCGTGAGGCGATTATTGAGCACTTGGAGCATCGTCTTTTCTTCCCGCAGGAAATAGCAGGGTTGTTATCAGCAAATGGCTTTGAGGTTGTTGAGTTGTTCGATAAACCGGAACCTCATATCAGTTCATTTACTGATATCCGTCCATTTCAATTTGGATATGAACTAAGTGGGCGGAGGCTTCAAGTAATAGCAAAAGCAATCTAAGGCAGTAAGGAGGTGTTAGGAAGCGTGGAAACGCAGATCAATCAACGCCGCGGCTTGCTCATACTTTTATTTTTTACGTTTTTCATGGTGGTTGGATTTGATATGATTATGCCGCTGGTTATCGGGCATTATGTCAACAACGTTGGCCTTACTGCGACTGCCGTCTCAGTAGCGCTTGCAATACGGCAGTTTTCGCAGCAGGGTCTTGCGATGATCGGTGGTGCCTTGGCAGATCGGTTTCAGGTCAAAACACTTATCAGCGTGGGCGTATTTCTAAGAGTTCTTGGATTTCTGACCCTGGCATTTTCAAGTGCCTATGGGATGCTGATTGCTGCCATGATATTGATCGGCCTAGGCGGAGTTCTTTTTGAAATGCCATATCAGTCTGCGATTGCAATGCTCACAACAAATGACAATCGTCCTAAATATTATTCGCTGAATAACACAATTACGGGGATAGCAAGCGCAATCGGCCCCCTTTTGGGAGTAGCCCTGCTTCGACTGGATTTTAAAGTTGTCTGCTTTGGCGCAGCGAGTTGCTTTATGATTAATTTCGTATTATCACGTGTTGCCATGCCACCGATTATGCGGCAGGCAAAGTCGTATGCGGTTATGCCTGCTGTCAAAAGAATTGCAAAAGACAGACCATATCAAATATTCGTCCTTTTGATGATGGTGTTTTGGCTGGGAGCGTCCCAGATTGATATTACATACCCCCTAAGAGTCCAGGAAATTTACGGCTCAGCTGATGGTGTGGGTATTATGTATACGGTGTATGCCGTTGTCATGGCAGTATTACAGTATCCTCTGGTAGCACTTGCTTCCAAACGATTCTCGTCTCGGGCAGCGGTAGTAATCGGAACCGGAATCATCACAGCGGCATTGATTGCTACCCCGTTCGCCGCCGATGTAAAGTCGTTTATGGCAATTGTGGCCTGCTACGCAGTGGGCATGATACTGGCGAGGCCGAACCAGCAGAATATCGCTGTATCAATGGCAGATACACGAGCGTTGGGAATGTATTTAGGGGTGAATTCTACAGCTTTTGCGATTGGCAAAGGTTTTGGAACGATTATTGGCGGCGCGTCCTTTGATATGGCAAAAAAATACACTCTAGAGAATGCGCCGTGGTACTTGTATGGCGTTCTGGTAGGAACGGCAATGATTGGATTTATGTTGTATAAGAATTTCGGCACCCCAAAAGATGAAACAGAAAAACAAAAACAATAGATACGGAGGAGGCAAAAAATGACTGGTACGAAAAATAGACAAAAATCGATCCTTATGATTTGCTGCTTGCTGGCAGTTTCAATGCTTGCTGGCTGCGGTGCAAAACCGACCGATGAGAGCAGCAATGCTCTAACTGAAAGTAATGCTACTATTTCTGCATCTGAACTGGTAGTTGCGGGAAATGAAATTGCCATTGGCGTAGATCCTACCGTATATCCTGCGGCGGATTATCTGCTGAATATGGGCGCTGGAGAAATTCTATTCAAAGCGGATGCAAACGGTGTGATTCAACCCTATTTTGCCAAAGATGTTTCACAACTTGATGAATATACATGGGAGATCAAACTGCATCCCAATGCCACGTTCTGGAGCGGCGACCCGGCCGATGCAGAAGCCGTAATCGCTTCCTTGATGCGATCAAAGGCGCTTGATCCAAAAGCCAACCCCTTCTTACAAGGGATTGATTTTACTGCGGTAGATTCCGAGACCATACAGGCCGTGACAGAAACTCCTAATGTGGATATTACTTTGAATTTGTCATCCCCACAGTTGCTCATTCATAATACCGCAGAAAAATATACTTATGAGAGCATCGAGACAGCAGACTATACCGGTATGTACCGAATTGTAGAGTTTAAGCCTGCACAGTGCATGGTTTTTGAAAAGAATGAAAACTATTGGGGTACAAAACCTGAGATCCAGAGGGTCGTACATGAACAGATTGGTGATGCGGACGCCCGTGTCATCGCTGCACTGAGTGGACGATACCATGTGGTAATGGATATTCCTCAGTCGGCTTATAGTCAGTTTGATAACAGTGAAGAGGCGAAGATTGTACTGGTTCCGGGTGCGCAGACCCAGACAATTTATCTCAACTGTGAAAAAGAGGCACTGAATGATTATCGTGTGCGTCAGGCTTTAGGTTGGGCTTTAGATCGTGAGGAGCTGATTGCTCTGGGTATGGAAGGATTAAGCGAGCCGGTTACTACATGGCTTGGTTCCAATCCCACATATGAAAAAGTAAAAAATGCGTATTACGATTCCTGCAACGTGGAGAAGTCCGCGCAGCTATTGGATGATGCTGGCTGGATTCTGGACGAGGATGGCTTCCGCTACAAAGATGGACAGCAGCTTACCATCCTGCTTCGTACTTTCCGAAACGATCAGGCACTCGGCGAAACCATTCAGATGCAGTGGAAGAAAATCGGTGTTAATGTTTCTGTGCAACACGGAGATTATTCGTTAATCACCACAGCGCGTGAAACGGGTGATTGGGATGCATCTGTCGAAGCATGGGGGACGTTCGGAAATGTGTCGGCGCTTCTGAACGCCCAATACGCTGCCGACGGCGCAGCCAATTACGGACGATTCCAGGATAAAAAATTGGCAGGAATGCTAGAGAGTCTGGCGCAAGCGGCAACCACGGAAGAACGCATAAAAATCGGTGAGGAGATTTCTCTTTACGTAGCAGAGCAATCCCCTGCGCTCTATATTGCACCAAGGCCGCAAATCACTGCTGTTAGCACCTCACTTGAGGGATTTGTCCCGCATTTCCGTCAGTTTGAAAATGTGGTGAATGCCAATCTTAGGATTAAATAATATCGAAAACGGCAGCAGGAGATACGGAACTGGACTCCTGCTGCCATTTTTTAAGTGAGGTGACATGATGATCAGAAATATGGTTCTGAAAAGGATTGGCAGTGCTCTTCTTGCTCTGCTCCTGTCCTCAGTTGTTATTTTTTTATTAGTTAGACTTGCTCCGGGCGACCCGATCAACCTGGTACTTGGAGAGGGGCCGGGCGATATTGGCGTAAACACGGAACTGCTTGAAGAACGTAGAGAATCTTTACGGGAAGCGCATGGATTAAATGACAGTATTCCTGTTCAGTATGCAAACTGGTTCAAAAAGATCATAACCCTGGACATGGGGACTTCTATTCGTAGCGGCAGACCCATCACTCAGGAACTATGGAGTAGAGTGCCCGCAACATTCACTCTCGCTCTGGCGGCATTATTTATCGAAACGATATTGGGTGTGCTGTTTGGTATCTATTCGGCAGTCCATGCCGGCAAATTACAGGATCGCGCAATCCGTCTGTTTTGTGTTATCCTTGCTTCGCTTCCTGCTTTCGTGTTGTCGTTGTTGTTTCTGTTTTTATTTGCTGTTCGGCTTCATTGGTATGAAATTAGCAGCCAAATGGAGTGGGGCAGATTGTGGCTGCCTGCAATTACACTAGGGATAATTGGAGCGCCCAGATGTATCCGCATGGTTCGTGCAGCAATGCTGACTGAGTTGGGTCAGTTATATGTTTCCTCGGCACTTTCACGAGGACTTACCTCCAAGATGGTTCTTCAGGGAGCGTTTCAGAACGCACTGCTCCCTGCCATTACAACCGTAGCCCTGTCCTTTGCACATATGATAGGCGGCTCCGTTGTGATTGAAGCTATTTTTAATTGGCCGGGAATTGGAAATTACGCAATCAACAGCATATTGGTACATGATTACCCTGCTGTTCAAGGATATACTGTGTTGACGGTTGCTACAGTCATTTTGATCAACCTGACTGTAGAAATCACCTATATACTTAGCAACCCGATGGTGCGCAGAGGCGGAATTTCCCGCCCTACTGCACAGCAATAGGAGGTGACTTTGTATGGGAAACAGAAAAATTCCAAGCACTGTTTTACTTGGCTCAATACTATTACTGGTTATTATCCTGCTTGTTATCGCTGCCCCTCTTTTTACCAGCTATGCGCCCGATGAAGCAATTGCGGAACGATTGCAGGAATTTAGCTTTTCACATCCCTTTGGAACGGATCGCTATGGGCGTGATATTTTCTGCCGAACGCTGTATGGCGGCAGGACTACCCTCACTGCGTGCTTTCTTGCCCTTGTAATGGCGTTGTTTATAGGCACGTTCTTTGGTATTATCACCGGCATGAGAAGTCGCGGCCTTTTGGATACGATCATAATGCGGGTTATAGATGTCCTGATGGCGTTTCCCTTCATGGTGTTTGCTATGGTGTTTGCCGCGCTGTGGGGCACTGGGTTGGCCAATTTACTTATTGCAGTAGTCGCAGTCTGGTGGGTTCCGTTTGCGAGACTGGCAAGAAGCATCGTTCTTCAGGTAAAGAATGACCCGTCTATACAGGCTGCTCGTGTGCTGGGAGCGTCTGGGTGGCGGATGGGAGTTTTTGAGCTGCTCCCCAAGATGATTGGTTCTCTATTGGTACTGGCCACGTTTGAATTGGGCACACTGATACTCTCTGTTTCGGCCCTTTCATTCTTAGGCATGGGAGCGTTACCGCCAACCCCGGAATGGGGAAGCATGCTGTCTGACGCCCGGGCACATTTCTTTCAGGCTCCGCACATTTTATTGGGTCCTGCTTTGTTCATTGTTCTTACGGTCCTTTCGCTTAATTTGATTGGAGAAGGTTTGCGGGATATGCTGGACCCGTATGAACATATTGATATTTTGAATTAGGAGGTCGCTATGGATAATTATTTGAAAGCCGCACTATCTGTCGAGCAACTCAAGGTTAGCTATGTGCAAAACAAAAAACGACTTCCCGTGCTGGACGGAATTTCTTTTGTATTGGAAAAAGGAAAGATTCTTGCTCTGCTCGGAGAAAGTGGTTCGGGGAAATCCACTTGTGGGAAATCGCTCATAGGCGTATTGCCGCCATCGGCAAAAATTGATAGTGGTACTGTCCGTTTCGGGAACGGTGATTATGTGGATATTTCTGACAATGATATCAATTGGAAAACAATACGTGGAATGCGTATTGGGATGATTTATCAGGACGCACAGCTTGCACTTAATCCCGTGAAAACAATACGTGTGCATTTTGAGGAGACTCTAAGAAACAAGCCATTTCCATCAAAAGAAGCTATGGAGAAAGTTTGTTATGATATGCTCCGGTTACTGAACTTTGATGATCCTGAGCGGGTACTGAATGCTTATCCTTTTGAGCTAAGCGGCGGGATGTGCCAGAGGGTTTATATTGCGATGATACTCAGCCTTGAGCCGGAAGTTCTTATTGCCGATGAGCCTACTTCTGCGCTAGATACAGTAAGTCAAAAAGAAGTGCTGCAGTTACTTCGGGACACACAAAAAAAGCTGGGATTATCTATTGTTTTAATTACCCATGATATTGGTGTCGTTCATGAAATCTGTGACCGCGTAATTGTTTTAAATGAAGGGAAAATTGTGGAACAAGGGGCAGTACAGGATGTTCTTTTACACCCAAAGGAACATTATACAAAACAACTGATTGAGGCGCGAAACTTACCCGCTTTTTCGCTGCCATGCTCAAAATGCAAAGAGCCGCTGTTGAAGATTGAGTGCATCAAAAAAGCATTTCAAAAAGGAAATAAGTGCAAAAACGTCTTAAACCAAGTAGACTTGCTTGTGCATAAAGGGGAAACTATTGGAATATTGGGATTTAGCGGTTGTGGGAAATCGACATTAGCAAGGTGCGTCACCGGACTGGAATTGCCTGATCAGGGAAAGATTATGTATAACGGCCAGGATATTTCCATGCTGCGAGGAAGGAAGAGACAACACATTTGCAAATCATTACAAATCGTTTTTCAGGACGCAAGAGCCAGCCTTAATCCTCGTCGCTCTGCACTGGAGCTTGTGCAGGAACCTTTGAAATACCTGAAAATAGGAACGACGAAGGAACGCACAGAAAAAGCTCGATTTTATTTAAAGAGTGTAGGGATTGATGGAGATGCCCTGCACCGTCGTCCTCCCCAACTCAGCACGGGGCAGTGCCAAAGGATTGCTATCGCCCGTGCCCTTATTGTGGAGCCTGAGCTTCTAATTTGCGATGAAGCCGTATCGGCACTGGATATGATACTGCAAAAGCAGATTTTGGATCTCCTGTTAAATCTCCAAAAATCCATTGGCTTTGCATATATTATGATTTCCCATGACGCAAGAGTCATCCGTCATTCCTGTGAAAGAGTTGCAATTATGAACAATGGGGTTTTTGTAGATATGGTTTCGACAGACAGGTTAGCCGCTCAGTCGGAAAACGAGTTTACACACTGCCTGTTGAGCAGCGAACTACACATAGCAGAGGTATCATAATTTAGCAGGCTGGTATAAATGGGTAGTTTTCGATGTACAGCCTAAAAGAGCAAATAATAAATAAGGTGGTGATAGAATGCATTTGCTGGAAACAATAGGAAATACTCCGCTGATTGAACTTAGAAACACTACCGCTTCTACGGAAGGACGACTTCTGTTTAAATATGAGCGTGGTAATCCGGGAGGAAGCATAAAAGACAGGCCGGCGTTGTTCATTGTGACAGAAGCTGAAAAACGAGGATTATTAAAACCCGGGGGAACCATTATAGAATCCTCAAGTGGAAACTTCGGAATATCCTTGGCGATGATAGGAGCTGCTAAGGGGTATCGAGTTATTATTCTGGTCGATCCTAAAACCACTGCGACTAACTTAGCTCTCCTGAAATGCTTTGGCGCAGAGGTTATTGTTGTAACAGAACAAGATGATTCCGGCAGTTATCACAAAACAAGGATTTCTCTTGCGAATAAATTGGCCAGTGAAATCCCTGATGCATTTCGTCCAGATCAGTGCTTCAACCTGTTAAACAGCACTGCGCATTACCAAGGAACAGCACGTGAAATCTTTGCTGATTGCCCAGATAATGTCGCAGCTATTGTGGCCGCAGTAAGCACTGGCGGACAACTGGGTGGGATTTCACGATACACGAAAACATATAGGCCGGACGTAAAAGTGATCGGTGTTGATGCTGTTGGGTCCTCTATTTTTGGCGGTGAGTCACACTCATATCTGATTCCTGGTATTGGACTGGCATGGACACCGTGCAATGTTGCAGTCGAGAATATCGATTCTGTGTATAAGGTCACTGATGAGGCGGCTTTTGTAGCAGCAAGATGCTTTGCCAGAAATGAAGGTGTTTTGATGGGGCCGTCCGGCGGAGCTTGCGCTTTGGTCGCATTAACAATCACTAAACAGCTTTCTCCGCACGATTGTGTCGTGTGCATTATTTCTGATGGAGGGGATCGTTACATTCAAACTTTACTTGATGATGCTTGGATGCAATCCAACAACTTTTCAATTGAAACAAGCTTAGAAAAACTTTTGGCACTCACAGGAACTATTACACCTTGGAGCATACATCCTGATCAAAATGCAAATTACAAACCTGAATTGAAAAGTCAGTTATGTGTTCCTGCATCGACTCAGACTATCAATGAGAATATAGATGAAATCAATGAATCAGCGTCTAGAATTTCTTTTATTGATTAGCATGGTGTTTATTTCGTCTGTTTGAAATCCCTGTTTGATCATGGGAATAAGATGAGGGAAAACCTGTTGCGAAAGAGAATTAAGAATTTATCCTGAAGTGCAAGAAATAATTTTAAAAACATAAGTTCCTCTTTGGACGTTGCGAAGAAATATAATAACGCGCAAGGGTTAGCTCGTGCTAACTTGCTTTTAATCAAATCTGATCACACGGTATGAAAGGAGTTTTGTCTATGTTTGCAGTATACAAAAAACTGCTCTATTATGTGCCCAAGCAGCGACCTTTGGCCTATATTGCAATCGGCCTGACGGTGGTGTCCACATTGCTCAATGTAGGCGCTTATTACTACCTCTATGAGTTTTTGAAACGATTGGTGGTAGACGGAGATATGGGGCATGCTCAATATAATGCGTTTCTGGTTGCGGGGCTGTTGATTGGCGGTTCGCTCTTGTATTTTGCAGCCGTGCTTTTGACGCATATGTTGGGCTTCCGGCTGGAGACCAACTTGCGCAAGCGTGGGATTGACGGCCTGACCAATGCCAGCTTCCGCTACTTTGATCTGAACTCATCGGGAAAGACACGTAAACTCATTGATGACAACGCAGCCCAAACTCATTCTATTGTAGCCCATCTGATTCCTGACAATGCCGGAGCAATTCTGACGCCGTTTTTGGCGCTTGTGGTGGGGTTTTTGATCAGTCTGCGGGTAGGCATTGTTCTATTGGTTCTGTTCCTACTGAGTGGCGTGCTCCTTGTCCTGATGACCGGGGAAAAGAAGTTTATGGAAGTCTACCAAAAGGCGCTGGAGACAATGAGCAGCGAGACCGTGGAGTACATACGCGGGATACAGGTGCTCAAGATTTTTGGCATAGACGCTACATCTTTCAAGACGCTGCATCGGGCAATCACGGATTATGCACGACATGCCTTGAACTATTCTATGAGTTGCCGCAGGCCATATGTGTTATTCCAGCTGATCCTATTTGGCTCTATTGCCATACTCGTTTCAGTGACAGCCTTAACGCTGAATCGGATTCAAGACCCTGCCGTGTTGGCGGTGGAACTCATTATGACATTATTCCTGGGTGGAGTACTGTTTACCGCCTTTATGAAAGTGATGTATGTAGGTATGTATGCATTCATGGGAACTTCGGCGGTTGAGAAACTGGAGCAAGTGTTTTCGGATATGCAAAAGGATCGGCTTACATTTGGAAACAAGAGCACATTCAAAAACTATGACATTGAATTTGAACGGGTATGCTTTGGGTATACAGACCAGATGGTGCTGGAGGATGTTAGCTTCACTCTGAAAGAAGGCAGGAGCTATGCTCTGGTGGGATCTTCTGGAGGAGGAAAGTCCACGATTGCCAAATTGATTTCTGGTTTTTACAAAGTGGATGGAGGAGCGGTCAAGATTGGGGGAGAGCCCATTGAAGCCTATACAGAGGACGCCTTAATCCGCAATATCGCCTTTGTGTTCCAGAATGTCCGTTTGTTTCACATCAGTATTTACGAGAATGTCCGTCTGGCGAACCCAGACGCTCAAAGAGCGGAGGTCATGGAAGCGCTGCATCAGGCAGGTTGCGACAGCATTCTGGATAAGTTTAAGGATCGGGAAAATACGGTGATTGGCTCCAAAGGCGTATACCTGTCGGGCGGTGAGAAGCAGCGGATCGCAATCGCACGGGCAATGCTAAAGAATGCGAAGATCGTGATCCTTGACGAGGCCAGCGCGGCAATCGACCCGGAGAATGAGCATGAGCTGCAAAAGGCGTTTGCCCACTTAATGAAGGGGAAGACTGTCATTATGATTGCACACCGGCTGTCCAGCATTCGAAATGTGGATGAAATTCTGGTTTTGGAGGACGGGAAAATAGCAGAGCGAGGAACGGACGCAGCGTTGATGGCGACCGATACCAAGTACAGAGAATATCAAACGCTCTATGAACAGGCAAATGAATGGAGGGTTGTAAGATGAGAGAACTGTTTAAAACGCATTTTGCCCTGACCGACAAGGGGGCCAAAGATTTGCAAAAGGCCAGCGCGGCCTCCTTCTTCGTCTATGTGATCAACTTTTTCCCTGCAATGCTGCTGCTTCTCTTGGTGGATGAGTTGCTGTTGAACAATGTCAAGGAAACAGGGCTGTATTTGTGGGGATCTATCCTGGTTCTGGCTGTGATGTGGATTCTGCTCCGAATTGAATATGATGCGCTGTATAACACCACTTATCAGGAGAGCGCGAATCTTCGCACGGAGATTGCAGATATTCTGACCAAGTTGCCCTTATCCTACTTTTCCAGGCATGACCTTTCGGATCTGGCGCAAACCATCATGGCGGATGTGGCAGCTATTGAGCATGCTATGAGCCACGCTATGGCAAAGGCAGTGGGATTCCTGTTCTTTTTTCCGTTGCTTTCGGTTCTGCTGCTCCTTGGCAATGTTAAATTGGGGCTTGCTATCATTCTACCGATTCTGCTTGGATTCGGGCTTCTTTTATTGTCGAAAAACCTTCAGATTCGGGAGTCATTCAAACATTATCAAAAGCTCCGGGACAACTCTGAGAGCTTTCAGGAGGCCATTGAAAATCAGCAGGAAATCAAGAGCTTTGGCTTGACTCAGAAGATCCGGCAGACTCTTTATCAAAAGATGGAAGAAAGTGAGAAAATCCATCTTCGTGCAGAGATTTCAGCGGGTATTCCTATGTTGTGCTCGAATGTCATTCTGCAATTTGCCTTTGTGCTTGTGATCCTGATAGGCGTCCAAATGCTGCATACAGGAGAGATCAATATCCTGTACTTTTTAGGATATGTACTGGCCTCCATTAAGGTGCGGGAAAGCGTAGAAGCGGTCAGCATGAATGTGGCAGAGCTGTATTATCTGGATTCCATGGTCAAACGTATCCGGGAGGTGCGGGAGACAAAGATACAGCAGGGCAAGGATCAGACAATCTCAAGTTATGATATTGAATTTGATCAGGTGTCTTTTTCTTACGATAAGGATACGGAAGTGCTCAAGAACATCAGTTTCACCGCGAAGCAAAACGAGGTGACTGCCTTAGTAGGGGTATCCGGTTGTGGAAAAACCAGTATCTTGCGTCTGATGTCAAGACTTTATGATTATGACGGCGGAAGCATTCGAATCGGCGGGCTGGATATCAAAGAAATCTCTACAAAATCCTTGTTTGAAAAGATAGCCATCGTGTTCCAGGATGTAACGCTGTTTAATGCATCTGTTCTGGAAAATATCCGTATTGGGAAAAAGACGGCCACAGATGAGGAAGTCGTTCAGGCAGCACGATTGGCCAACTGCGAAGAATTTATCCGGAGGCTTCCGGATGGGTATAAAACGATGATTGGAGAAAATGGAGCAACACTCTCTGGAGGAGAACGTCAACGGTTATCCATCGCCAGAGCCTTTTTGAAAGATTCACCTATTATCATTCTGGATGAGATTGCAGCCTCTTTGGATGTGGAAAACGAAAAAAAGATCCAGGACAGTTTGAACCGCCTCATTCTGGATAAGACTGTTATCATTATTTCCCACCGTCTCAAATCCGTTGAAAATGCAGATAAAATCGTGGTGATCAACTGCGGGAGAGTGGAAGCGTCCGGTACTCATCTTGAACTGCTCAAAACTTCTCCAACCTATAACAATTTGGTGGAGAAAGCAAAACTGACGGAAGAATTCCAGTATTAACGTAAAGGGAACGGGGTGACCGTCATTCCTGGCGCGCCTTGTCCTCTCATTCATAATGAAGAAAGGAAAATCATATGAAAACAAACAACAAATGGACAGTCAAGGATGTGATTACAACAGTATTATTGACGGTGCTTCTCATCGGCATTCATTTTGTAGTTATTACTGTCTCTATGGTAAATCAATTTTTCAACTGCGTTTTATCTCCTGGGGTATCAATGTTTTTCTCTGCCCCGGTGTACATGCTGATGGTCAGCAGGGTAAATAAAAGATTCGTTTCTTTGACGTATCTGACGATTCTGGGCGTGTTTTTTTTGCTGACAGGCAACTTATTTCGTTTTGGTAGGCCTACTATGCGAGGTGGTACTATGGAAGCGGGGATCCTGTCGCAACGCAAAGAGATTAACCTTCGCATGGGCGATGGTGAGCCTGTTTTATAATGGAGGCAATCTTCTTCCGCTTTTGTTTTTCTGGGACACTTTTTACGCGTTTGCCGTCGCAAGCGGCATGGATCAAAGCTATATTGACAGTTACATACAATATTACACCTCCCCCGGCTGGCTGATCTTTATTGTATCTTTCTCTGTTATCTGTGGCTTTTTAGGCAGTATACTTGGGAGTCGGCTGATTGGGAAACACTTCAAGAAAGCGGGTGTTCTATGAGAGGTGAGCACTCCTTTGCTGTCCCGACCAAGTTTTTTGCATTGCTCTGCGCCATGCTAGGTATTTTTCTGGTGAAAAACATTCTGTTTACCACCGTTTTGGTGATATTCTGCTTCGTGTATGTTGGATTCCAGAGAAACTACCGATTAATGACATCCTGTGGAGCCTTTTATCTGCTGTTGTCATTGCTTTTGTACGCGATTCGGTTCTGGGGATATCATACGGTCATTATTTCCGAATTCCTTGTGTTGTTTTTCTGGAGCAGTATGGTAATGCTCATGCTGTTTTGGGATTTGTTTATGACGCCTCCTGGAGAACTGTCGTCGTTCTTGTCAAGTATCCACATGCCCACTGGCGTCATATTGGGACTGATGGTCATATTTCGATTTTTCCCCACCATGAAGGCTGAGCTTAAAGCAGTGGGCCTTTCGATGAAAAACCGGGGCCTTACATCTGTAAGACAATTTGCAGTACATCCACTTGCAAGTGTTGAATATGTCCTTGTCCCACTTCTGCTACGTATTTTGCAGATTGCCGACCAACTGGCCGTTTCCGCTGTGGCAAGAGGCGCTGAGTGCCCTGGCGTGCGAAAGAGTTACTACGAAACAACGATGCATATGCGCGACTGGTGTTTCCTTGCGCTTTGGGGAATCGTTACAGCAGCAGTTCTTTGCGTTGGAGGTGTGAAAATTTGATCGAATTTAAGAACGTATCCTTTCAATATGAGGGGAGCGAACAGCAAATTTGGAACGTAAATCTATCCATAGCACAGGGAGAATGTGTGGTACTCACAGGAGTGTCCGGCTGCGGGAAAACGACTCTGACCAGATTGATGAACGGTCTGGCTCCATCCTATTTCAAAGGCTCCATTTCCGGAAGTATTTGTATAGATGATAGAGACATTACAGGGATGACAGCCTGGGAAATCGGAACAATCGTCGGAAGTGTATTCCAGAATCCTAAAAGCCAGTTTTTTTTCATCAGAACTTGTGGGTGAGGTGGCCTTTGGATGCGAAAACCACGGCTTCTCCCGGGAGGCAATTCAAGAGAGGACGGATAAATCCATTGAAACCTTTTCTCTTTCCTTAATAAGAAAAAGACCTCTGGATGTGCTTTCCAGCGGAGAAAAGCAGCGCGTGGCAATCGCTTCCGTCTATGCCATGCGCCCCAAAGTATTCGTTTGTGATGAACCAACTGCGAATTTGGATTTAGGGGGGATCGAGCAACTATTGGGAACGCTTTTTAAGTTGAAAGCCCAGGGCTACACGTTAGTGATCGCAGAGCACCGTCTCTCATGGCTTTCTGAGCTTGCTGATCGGATTATATATATGGAAAAAGGGAGGATTGTACGCGAATACACTCCCAAGGAGTTCACAGCTATGCCGGAAATGGAACGGCGCAACAAGGGGCTTCGGACGATGCACCGTGTACAAACACGCGAACCGCTACCACTTCCGAAACTTTTCGAGCGTGGGTCGCTGATTATGCACGACCTGTGTAAAAAATGCGGAGAAATAGAGGTGTTTACAAATCTTTCAGGAGCTTTCCCCCAAGGTTCTATCACTGCTGTCACCGGGCGAAATGGCGCCGGAAAAAGCACTCTGGCTTTAGTGCTTGCAGGTCTCTCTAAGAAGAGCGGCGGTGACATCATCGTTTGTGGGAGTAAAAATCATCTGTCTAGAAGGCGAAAAAAAGTATACTACTGCGGCAATGACACGACAACACAGTTCTTTACCGCAAGTGTTTCAGAAGAGCTGCTCTTGAATCAACCGTTGTCAGAGGAGCGAATGGAAAGGGCAAGGCAGTTGTTAAAGAACATGAATCTGTACGAGTATCGGGATGTACATCCGGCAGCCCTGTCAGGGGGACAGAAACAGAGACTTGCCGTTGCCTGCGCTATATTTTCGGAGCGTGAGATACTCTTGTTGGATGAACCTACAAGTGGATTGGATGGCGCAAACATGAGGAGAATATCCGATGCATTGAAAGCCGCTGCCAGCCGCGGAAAAACCGTGATTGTTATCACACATGATCCGGAGTTTATGGAAGAATGCTGTCAATATTGTTTTTCTTTAAAGTAGTTTTGTATCAGTATGCAAAGGAGCATACCTACATCTAGCAGATATTGGCTGCGGGGTGCCCGAAAAAATCTATGAGTGCCATTAATTCTTCATGGAGCAGTTAATAACCGCAGGCGTTAATCCTAAGACAGCGGAGGCCGATGCTTGCCATATGGAACATACTATCAGTATAGAAGCCTTTGAGAAACTCAGGGATTACTATTCCTCTCAAAAGGAAAAACAGTTTGCCCGTATAGCAACGGACAGATAATGCGGCTGGGCAATACACCCGACCGCATTATTTGTTATCTTTCTTCTCTTTTGTATCCAGCATTTTATCAATCAGGGCGAGCAACAGCTCCTGATCTCGCTGACTGCATTGTGGGACCAAGCGCCTAATCCGATCAACGATTTCGCTGTCTGTGATCATCTGCGGCGCAAGGATTTCGTCAAACGAAGCGCCGATGGCATTGACAAGACGAATCAGGACATCCAAGCTAGGCTTTCGCCGGCCGCTTTCTATGGCCGCCAAAAAACGAGGACTGATTTCTGCACGTTCCGCAATCTGTTCTCTCCTGTAGTTTCGCTTTTCCCTGGCATTCCGTAAGGATGCCCCAAACGAAAAATCTATATGTCGCATTTTTTTGTTCACTCTCCGTCACCTCACATAATTATATTTTACGGGGTAAAAGTATTATGCGAAATGATTGAAGAGTGGCTTTTTTATAGCTACTATGCGTTGTTTTTTTGCTTAGGAGGAGATGATTATGTGGGAAAATAATGACCTGTCCGCTTCTGGCAGGTCCTCTTAACGAAGAAAACCTGGTTGTAAAACTACGCCAGAACCCCAAAATTCCCGCTTCTTCCCTGCCAGTCTTTTATGGCCTTTATGGGAACTATTAGTAGCAATTAGAAAGCGACAAAACAGAACGGACACCGACATGGGATATTCCTGTGCCTGTGTCCGTATTATTTTTCCCTTATTCCCACGCTGCCGTTCGCCGCCTTCCGAGAGTTCGAAAACGATCCACTTTTCAAACTCTTGGAGGTAACGGCTGTGAGCAAAAATCGTGAAGAAAGAGCGAATTATTATCTTTATATAGATGGACAGGCTGTACCGGTAAGCGAACAGATTTACCGCGTGTATCAGCACTACGAGCGAAAAGAAGAATACTTTTCCTACGATCTGAAAACGGAAAAGTTCCAGAAAGACACTGCATCTTTCCTGCCCAGCAGAGAGGATTCCTATGAGCGTCTGTTGGAAAAGGACAGGCAGTTTGCTGCGCCCGGAAAAAACGTAGAACAGCTTGCATTGGAACATCTGGAAGCGGAACAGATACGCTTTTGTTTGGCTCAATTAAACGAAGACGAACAAGAACTGATTTTCCTGCTTTTCTATCAAGAAAAGACAGAACAGGAAGTCGGGAATATATTGCACATTTCGCATCAGGCGGTCAATAAGAGAAAACGGGTTCTACTGTTGAAGCTGAGAAAAATTTTTGAAGAATTTTTCTAAAATCGGTTGCTAAACTGCTCTCCCAACGGGGAAGTAAGTGAGAGGGTCTATCTCCCTCATGCAGCTTGACAACTGAATAGACGGCATTTCCGGTACATAACCCATGTACGAGCGAATCAGGCGCGCCGCGAAGATGACAGTCCAGGAGGTGATGAACAAGACTGTTCTGAGCAATCTACGCAAGCCTGAAACCCGAAAGCGGCATTTCGGGGCGCGATGACTGCATGGGGGCTTAAAGATACTTCCTCACGGCCTCCTAAAGACTTGGGGGGAACCCTGCGGCGCACGAGTAAAACGACGCTGCGGAGTTATGACAGCCGCGCCAGCGGAGACCGGAATGTCCCCATCGTCAGGGGTGCGTGGCAAATGTGGCGAGAATTGAGTTGCATTAAAAATAGGAAGCGATTACTTTCTTAGGTGGCCGTTTTCTATTCAAAATCAGATACCATGCGCTGGCAGTTTCGGTTGCCAGCGTATTCATGTGGTTTTGAAAGCAAGATGATAACCTTGACAGATTGGAGGGAATATGGTCTATGGAAAAACTCATTACACGAAAAGAAGCTGCTGAAATCTTAGGAATCAGCATAGCAACGCTGGATGCCGCCCGTAACAACGGCTTGATCTCTTATGTGCAGTATGTTCAGAATGGCTGTGTGTATTTTACTGCGGCAGGTCTCCAGGAGTATATCGCAAAATGCACGCACAGAGCAAAACCAGTTGAGAGAAGCGCAACTTACCGTAAACCTCGAAGCGGAAGATCGTGAGCCGGTCCGTATCCTTGATGGAATCAGAGAGGTCTGATAAAACAAAGGTACAGCGCTGGAGATTATTCTTAGGAGGTGGAGGAATTGGCAAATAGAAAACGAGCGATTCCACAATACGGTACAGTTACGCTGAACGGTCTTGACTATTACAGGACAAGAGTTCAGGATGCAGATGGAAAATTGAGGGCTCTTTATGCAAGGACACCTGAAGAATTATATGATAAGGAACTGAATGCGTTGGAGCAGATCGACAATGATACATTTTGTCGGAAGTCTCCTACCGTAGCAGAATACTGTGAGAAATGGCTGCTGATGCAGTCGGTTCATGTGCGGGCTACCACAATGACTGACTATACATCTAAAGTTAGAAGGCACATTATCAAAGAGTTGGGTGATATGGGGATGGCGGATGTGACTTTGGATGACATCCAGCTTGCCCTCGTTCCTGTTTCAAAAAAATCGGCTTCGGTTTATAAGTCTGTGGTTGTTCTTTACAAATCTATTTTCCGGGCAGCAAAGGAAAGCCGGATCATTGATAAGAATCCCACGGTCTATCTGACCTCAAAAGGCGGAGGGGTTCCGCAGAAAGAAAAAGAAGCTCTGACAGATGAGCAGGCAGCCCGCTTATTGGATGCCATTCAAGGGCTTCCGCCGTATGTATTTGTGATGCTTGGTCTGTACGCGGGCTTACGGAGAGAAGAAATCCTCGCCCTGCAATGGGATTCTGTATATCTGGATACGGATACCCCATACCTGACAGTACGAAGGGCATGGCACACAGAAAGCAACCGACCGGTCATTCTTGATGAATTGAAAACAAAAGCAGCGGAGAGAAATATTCCTCTCCCTATCTGCTTGGCTGACTGCCTGAGAGAAGCAAAAGCAAACTCCGCTTCGGAGTATGTTGTTCCAAATCGTGATGGCGATCCGCTGTCCTACACGCAGTTCAAGCGGCTCTGGCAGTATATAGTTACCAGAACAACAAAGGAGAGGGTTTATTACCGATACGAAGATGGGAAAAGAGTAAAGCATACTGTCACACCCGTCTTGGGAGAAAAGGCTGCTCATAACGGAAAAGTGGTTTACAGCTTGGACTTTGAGGTAACACCCCATCAGCTCCGGCATACATATATCACGAACCTGATTCATTCATCGGTAGACCCCAAAACAGTACAATACTTGGCAGGCCATGAGAGCAGCAAGATTACAATGGACATCTATGCAAAAGTCAAATACAATCGACCGGATGAGCTGGTTAAAAGCATGGGCGGTGCATTTGCTCAGTGGGATGGTGTTTGAGCCTAAAGTGCAGAAGCAATGAAACATCATAATTAGTTAAGAGCGAGGCAAGGATGTCTCGCTCTTCATTTTCCTCAATCCGTATCTTTGATTAAATTCATGCTTTCTGATAAAACGAGAGTGTAAGTTGTAAACGCTCATTATCAAGAAAGGAAAAACTATATGGCAAAGAAAAATAGAAGTGTTCCGCAGTACGGAACTGTTATGAGAAAAGGAATCCTATATTACAGAACACGGATTCAGGATGCGGATGGCAAGCAGGTCAGCTTGTATGCGACCACTTGTGAAGAACTATATGAAAAACAGCAGGCAGCAAAAAAGCAGGTCGAGGAGATTGTTTTTCGCCGAAAGCATCCGACGGTTGCTGAATATTGTGAGAAATGGCTGCTGATGCAATCAGCAAAGGTATCTTCAGCTACGATGAAAGCATATACCTCTGACATGAGGAATTATATCATTAAGCCTTTGGGGGATATGTATATGGAGGAAGTAACCGCAGATGATATTCGTCTGGCGCTTGTGCCGCTGACCAACAAATCGGAGGGGTTATACAATACGGTAAATATGCTCATTAAATGTATTTTTTACTCGGCAGAGCGTAGTGAGCTGATCACTTATAATCCCTGTGTAGGAATATCTGCAAAGGGCGGAAAGCCAACGAAGAAGAAAGACGCATTAACCGACCAGCAGGTTGAGGTGTTATTGGATACAGTCAAGGGGCTGCCACCCTATTTGTTCATTATGATTTGCTTGTATTCTGGGCTTCGCCGGGAGGAGGCACTTGGATTGCACTGGGATTGTGTGTTTCTGGATGCACCTACTCCGTATATATCCGTGCGGAGAGCATGGCGGTCAGAGCATAACAGACCCGTGGTTTCTACGGTGCTAAAGACCCCGGCAGCAAAAAGGGATATTCCGATACCGAAGTGCTTGGTAGATTGTCTGCGAGAAGCGAAAGAAAATTCTATATCAGATTATGTGATCGCTGACAGCAAAGGAGAGCCGCTTGCATATTCACAGTTTCAGAGGGTATGGCAGTATGTAGTTGTCCGTTCCACTAAGCCCCGGAACTACTATAAGTATGTAAATGGGGAGAGTATCAAATATACGGTTACTCCAACGCTGGGCATGACACAGAAGAACCAACCCAAAATCAAATACACGATAGATTTTGATGTGACACCACATCAGCTGCGGCACACTTACATTACCAATCTTCTCTATGCGGGAGTGAATCCTAAGACGGTTCAGTACCTTGCAGGGCATGAAAACAGCAAAACAACTATGGACATCTATGCAAAGGTAAAGTACAATAAGCCTGAGGAGTTATTTGAGGTGGTAAATGATGCGCTACATCAGAGGGGCTTCTGATTGAAAAAACACCTATTTTTGTGGTTAAGGAATAGGACAACCGAGAACCGAAAGGGCAAAAAAGCCTAGAATATCAAGGAAAAACGGCAATCAAAGAATTTCAGTACGGCTTAAAGTCAGCTCGTCGTGCTCCACAGTTCTCCAAGAGATAATAAGAAATATTATAAGAAAATTAACAGAACCCTTGAAAATTCAGTGTTTTCAAGGGTTTCTCTATGTCTAAATCAATTATGTGAAAGCCTGAAAAGTTATGAAAACATGTTCGTAACAGACAAGTGACTGGAACATAACAGACAAAAAATGGGTATTTGAGATAAGACTGATATGGTGGTAGATCAACAAGCGTCAATAAAGGTTTGTCAGTAATAAATTTGATTAGCGGCGTTTTGATGTCTGGGCAAAAAGAGTTGGTCTGTTCCTTATGGCATTACTTACATTCGTTTTTTCGTTTTGTAAGTAGTTCTACATAGCAAAACCGCCCTTGTACTTTGGCGAGTAAGGGCGGTTCTTTAACTAAACTTATGGGTCAACCCCTTGTGGGCGGTTGTTCCTTTTCTATCTATAATATAACATGATATTAAATTCAATAAAATTTTGAGTAATTAAACAGTGTAGGATATTATCAGAATCTGTGGGATTTTTTGATACAGCGGGAAAGTGCGGGAGGTTTATGCTTCAGATTGCCATTTGTGATGATGAAAAATATTACCGGAAAACCATCCGGTTGCTCCTCACGGAATACTTAGAGAAGCGTGGGCTGGAGTACACGTTTTCCATATTTCTGTCAGGAGAAGAGTTCTTGAGCCTGCCGGAAAACGCCGTGAAATTTGACGTTGTGTTCATGGACATCAACATGAGCCGTGTGGACGGGATTGAGACGGCCGCCTGGATGAGGTCCCTTCATTCGGAGACGGAGATTGTGTTTGTGACGGCATTTATTCACTATACGCCGGAGGGATATAAGGTGGACGCGGTGCGGTTTATCATGAAGGACACCCTGGAGGCGGCTCTTCCGGAGTGTATGGATGCGGTTCTCAAGAGAAAACGGCTGGAGCAGGTGGAATTTTCCTGTGTGGAGGGGAATGTGAGGCTGTTTACGGATCGGATTCTCTACGTGGAGAGCCGGAAGCATAAGTGCGTCTTCTGTTATCAGGGAGCGGAGCCGGCGGCCTATCAGGTGTATTTAAAGCTGGATGAGATCGAAGGGAGGCTGAAGGAATACGGTTTTCTGCGAATCCATAAGAGCTATCTGGTAAATATGAAGCACGTGAGGCGGATCGGTAATTATGAGGCTGAGCTTGACAGCGGGGAACGGCTGCCCATTCCACGGCTCCGGTTCCAGGCGGTGAAAGAAGAGTATGCAGTATACAAAGGAGCGCTGTAATGGGGATTGTGATGCGAAATATCCTGTTGTGCCTGATGCTGGGGACTGGCTGCAGCATATACTATGAAACGATCGTGCCGGTGCGGGTCTGGCGCACAGCATGGGTGAAGTATACGGCGGTTCCGGCGTTTGCGCTGGGATTTCTGGTGATCGCATTTACGGAGATTCCGCCCTATATCCTGCAGCCGGTGAGAGTGATCGCCGTCCTGTGGCTGGCTTCGTGGATTTACTTTCAGATAAAGGCGGTGCAGAGTTTGATTCTTTCCGTGCTGTTCTGCGCGGCCATGTGGATCGTGACGGCCATTGTCGTGTCGGCCGTATACGCACTGCCCCCGGAATACCGGGGACTTGAGATGATCGAGGAAGAGTTGTCCTACAGTGTTCTGCTTTGTCTGATGCTGGTGTTTCATTTCCGGTACCGGAAGAAGATCAGCGGCCTTACTGGGGCGCAGTGGGCCAGGTTTGGGTATTTTCCCATATTCAGTATGATCGTGATTATGGCAATCAGTATGATGATGGGAGGCGGGGATACGGAGCGGCTGGTGGCGGTGGCCGGTTTTGGCGTCCTCAATGTGATTGCCCTGTATTTTATTGGAAATATTCTGGAGAAGGATGCCCAGGTGCAGGAGATGAGACTGCTCCAGGAACGCACACAGAACCAGATGAAGATGTACCAGAACATGCAGAAAAACTATGAACGGCAGAGGCGTGACCTGCACGACTACAAGAATCAGTTGACCTGCATCCAGGGCCTTCTTCTGGAGGACCGCAGGGAGGAGGCGCTCCATTATGTGGAAACGCTGAATGGAAGACTGCGAAAAAACGCGGATTTTGTAAACACAAACCATGCGGTTGTCAATGTGGTGCTAAATCAGAAGTATCAGAGCGCGCTGGAAAGAAATATTACGATGCTTCTGTCTGTCAACGATCTGTCCGGGCTGACGATGCGCGAGGAGGACTTAGTCACGCTGCTTGTCAATCTGCTGGACAATGCCGTGGAGGCATGCGAAAAGCTGGAGGAGAACCGGGTGATCCGGTTTAAGATGGTACTGGAGGAGGGGGAGTTGATCCTTTCGGTTAGAAATCCTGTGGCGGTGCCTGTCATCATTGACGGAAGAAGAATTGTTACTACGAAAAAGGATGGGGGGGGCAATCATGGAATCGGCCTGCTCAATGTGAATGGCGTGATTGAACGCAGCGGAGGAACCTCTGCGCTGCGATGTGAGGACGGTTGGTTTTGCTTTTCTGCGATGATTCCTGCTGCGGAGTAGGGAGGGATTGGCGGAGACAGTATTGTGAAGTTTATGATACGCAGTACTGGTTATCTGTTGAGGGGGAAAATGGAAGGAGGTGCCGGAAGGCGCCTCTTTTTGCTGCCGCACCGTCTGTTTGTGCTCCGGTTATTGTTCTGTGAGGCGAAGATTCCTATAATTAGGGGGACGAATCAGAGAAGCGGCTGGATTAGAGAAGCGGCTGGATCAGTGAATCTGACGTTTCACGGAAAGGAGAGAGGGCAAATGAAGGGACTGAAAATGAGGATTGTAATGGCAGCAGTGGTATGTGTCTGCCTGGCAGCCTGCGGAGGGAAGAGGAGTACTGCCAATGCAGAGACGCCGGAAGCGGCGGTTAAGTCGGCCATGGAGGCTTTACAGGCACTGGATTTAAGGACGTTTAATGCCTGCACGGATAATTATGTCAGCACCGAAAGAAACTGGCTGGGGATACCGGTGGAAAGGAGGTACCGGGTGTTCAACGAGCTGCAGCAGCCGGGGATCCTGCAGGGGGCGAAAGAGCGGTCTAATCAGGCGTTTGCGGAGAAGATGGTGGAGAATCTGTCCTGGGAGATCATCGGGGAGACGACAGAGGGCGGCCAGTCTGTCATTACCTTGCGCATCACGAATACGGATATGTCCAACGTCATGGGATATTATACGGTTCATATCCTGGAGAAAATGGTGGGCGGCCGGGGAACCGGGCTGAAGGAGCTGTTTGAGGAGATCGCGGAGTCTGATTACGACAGAGGCGGAGTCCTTCCATTTCTCGATGAGGCGGAGGGAAGTGTGACGACCGATGTGGAGGTGACGGTATGCCGGGAAAATAACAGATGGATTATGAAGATCACAGATCCATTTGTTGAGGCGTTTATGGGGAATTTCGGAACAGGGGAATTTTCGGATGAGGTGAAAGTGCGTATCGATGAACTGGAAAAGGAGTATGAAAAGAAGATGGACCAGTGGGGAGAGGACTTTGGCAGCCGGATCGAGCAGTGGGTGGAAGGGATTTTTGATTAAAATACCGCTAGAATTATGGAGTTAAAGCTATAGGCGATTGAAAAGGTAATTCAGAAGTAAGAAAGATGTAAGGTGCCCCAACCGGTATCGTGATGTATAATGAGGGTAAAGAACGGACCGGGAGGGGGATATCCAATGAGAAAAACAGTTCTGTTGTGGATTATGGCGGCTCTGACCGTGGGGGTCACAGCCTGTGGGAGCGCGGAGAAAGCAGAAGCAGTAAACGAATCAGAGTCAGAAGTGAAATCGTACTGCGCATATGTGGTCAGTCTGGGAACGGATACGATCGAGGTGGATATTGCCGAATACATTACGGATGAAGACACGGACCGGATGCGGGAACTGAATCTGACCGAGGGGGATATGCCGGATGGATACTATATTTATAATCCAGATGAGACAACGGAGACGCTGCAGCTGACGAAGGAGACCAATTATACGTTTATTGACTGGGGACGTGACTTCGTCGATGCGGATCTATATGAAGACCTTCTGATCAGCACCACCAGCCGGGAACTGTTTCGAAGCTATCTGAAGACGTATCGCGATTCGAGGCCGGGGATGCCGTTTTTCCTGGAGGTGGAGGACGAAACGGTTAAGAGTATTTTAGAGAAGCCCTTCATGTGAAGGAGAGGGCGAGACGGGATTATCGGAATTTGATAATCACTGTTTCGCCCTCTTTTCTGGTATTATTTTCTAAAATATGTTAATATTTCTATTAGCGGTACATGGTCCGGAAGGAGGCGGAAGATGGAGAAGAACGATATCGGTATCATTCACGGTACAGAATACCGGGCGATGACGAAGAAGCTTCTGAAGGACCATTGCCAGGCTGCGGTCACATGTGCATTAAAGAATCATAAAGGTGTGATTCCCAATTCGGAGAAAAGACGATTCTATACTTTGGGTTTACATAAACCGACCGCGCACCTGAATCCGATAGCGAGAACTGATTTTATTCCGGTGGATATGGTGAAGTTTCTGGAGGAACACTGGCGGCGGAAACCGGTAACGTAAGTGAATGAGGCGGTTTGAGAGGGTTGAAAAGGGGAAACGGCAGTAGACAGGACAGCAGCAATGAGCAGAATGGTGGCAATGAACAGAACAGAAAGAAGGAAACAAGAATGGGACATTTAACAACGCGGGACGCATACCGGAACTTAAGCGACCGTATCAATTGGTTTACACAGGGCGCACCTACTTCGGAGACCCTTTATAAGATACTGGAAGTGCTGTACACGGAGAAAGAGGCGAAATGGGTGGCACTCCTGCCTGTGCGCCCGTTTACGGTGAAGAAGGCGGCGAAGATCTGGCAGACGTCGGAGTTTAAGGCGGAGCGGCTGCTGGACCATTTATGCGAGAAGGCGCTTCTGGTGGACTCTTACCACAATGGAATCCGCAAGTTTGTGATGCCGCCGCCAATGGCTGGATTCATTGAATTTGCGTTGATGAGGACGAGAGGGGATATCGACCAGCACTATCTGGGGGAGCTTTACTACCAGTATATGAACGTGGAGGAAGATTTTATCAAGGACCTGTTCTTTGCCACGGAGACAAAGCTGGGCCGTGTGTATGTGCAGGAGCCGGTTCTGACCAATGACAAGACGAATCATATCCTGGATTACGAGCGTGCCACCCATATCGTGGAGGAGGCGGAGTACATCGGCCTGGGGCTTTGCTACTGCCGTCACAAGATGTTCCACGCAGGCCATCCGTGTGAGATCAATGCGCCCTGGGATGTCTGCCTTACGTTTGACAATGTGGCGCGTTCTCTGGCGCAGCATGGCGACTATGCACGGTTAATCTCCAAGGCGGAGGCGTTGGATGCCCTGGAACGCTCTTACGCCAGCAATCTGGTACAGATCGGGGAAAATGTACGGGAACATCCGGCATTCATCTGTAACTGCTGCGGCTGCTGCTGTGAGGCACTGCAGGCGGCAAGACATTTCAGTCCGATGCAGCCGGTGGCAACGACGAATTATATACCGGAAATATCCCTGGAGAACTGTGTGGGCTGCGGTAAGTGTGCCAAGGTCTGTCCGGTTCTGGCCATTTCCATGGAAGAAGGAGAGAATGGAAAGAAAAAGGCGGCTGTGAACAGGGAAATCTGTCTGGGCTGCGGCGTCTGCGCGAGAAACTGTGCGGTGAAGGCCATCGAACTGAAGAGACGCCCGGAGCAGATTATCACGCCGGTTAACAGCACGCACCGGTTTGTTCTTCAGGCGATTGAAAAGGGGACTTTGCAGAATCTGATTTTCGATAACCAGGCATTTGCCAATCACCGGGCGATGGCGGCTGTGTTTGCGTCTATTCTGGAGCTGCCTCCGGTCAAACAGGCGCTGGCGAGCAAACAGCTGAAATCGGTGTATCTGGACAGGCTGCTTTCCCATCATAAGAAGTAATGGAATAGAAGATGCAGAAGGAGATATAAAAACTCCGGAAAAGGTTCTGTGACCCTTTTCCGGAGTTTTTATGTGTTGGTTAGTTATTTAAGTGGTACCCGCCGGTTTTAGCGGATAGCAGTGATGCAGCAGCAGCTTGTCTTTAATCGCAGCCGTCTCCGCGTAAAAGGTTTCGGAGATTCTGTTGGCGATTAGCTCCGCATTCTGATTATCCACATCGGAGACCATGACGAGGTACTGGCAGCTGCTGTACTGGGTGAAGACATCGCCGAGGCGGAGGGAATGCTGGGTGACAGACTTTAAGGTATCCATCTGCAGCTCCCGCGTTTGAAGCATGGGGAAATCTCCGTTTTTGTCGGTCAAGGTAAATAGAATAATGTAGGCGCTTTCGCCGCTTCGACGCAGCCGGCGCTCTACAAAACGGTATATGCTTTTAAAGGTATCATAGTCCTGGCAGTAAGCCCCGGAGGTCAGCTCCTGTTCCGATAATTCGGAGCGGATTAACGCCATATCGATGTCGATGCCCTTTTTTGCGGCGGAACGGCGTTCCTCGGCGGCGGTCAGAGCCGGTTTCTTATTTTTCTTTTGCTTTTCGGCCAGAAGCAGCTGGTCGGCGCGGTCAAACAGACTTTTATAATCATCACCGGACTGATAGAGGCTTCCGCATACGGTGACGGAGATACCGTTGATAAGCGGGCTGGTCATCTGGATTCCTAAAAGGCGGGTCCGTATCTGGCGGCACCGCTCATCTACAAAACTCTGGTCCTGCGCAAGCGGCATATAGATGACGAATTCATCTCCGCCTACACGGCCCAGTATATCATTTTTAAAGGTCATGAGACTCAGAATCCGGACAACCTCCTGGATCACGGAATCGCCTCTGATATGACCGTATCGGTCATTGATCTGCTTGAACTGGTCCACGTCAAGCACGAAAAGGACACCGGTCTTTTTTTCGGCCAGCAGCTGGTTGATTTTTGTTTCTGTAGCACCACGGTTATAGATGCCGGTCAGCCAGTCGTGGCTGGCCAGATTGCTTAATATTTTGTTCTCCTCTTTCAAGGCTTCCAAATCCCGTTTCATATGTTATTATGCCCCCTGTCACTCTGCCTTAATGATACACAGAACCCCCCTGCAAGTCAAGAAATATAACTTGAAATGTATGAAAAGAGGTACGGAGTGCATATGCCGTGGAAGCTCCGGCTTGCCGTTTTGCAGGAAAGAAGGTAGAATAAATGATAATGGGAAGGTGCGGTGAAGGTGGAAATGAATCCGGCAATATGATATACTCATAAGATGGCAGAATGACAGAAAGGAATGCAGAATTATGTATGATAAGCTGACAAAGAATGATATTCAGAAAATGCAGGAAGAGATAAATCACAGGAAGCTGGTGGTCCGGAAGGAAGCGCTGGAAGCGGTCAAGGAAGCGCGGGCTCACGGAGATTTAAGCGAGAATTTCGAGTACCACGCGGCCAAGAAGGATAAGAACCAGAATGAGAGCCGGATCCGGTATTTGGAGAGAATGATCAAGACGGCGCAGATTGTATCCGATGAATCCCGGGAGGATGAGATTGGCCTTTACAATACGGTGGACTTATATTTTGAGGATGACGACGAGGTGGAGACGTATAAGCTGGTGACCACGGTGAGGGGAAATTCCATGAAGGGTCTTATCAGCTCGGAATCACCTCTGGGCAGCGCCATTATGGGGCACAGGGTGGGAGACCGGGTCTATGTGAGGATTAACGAAAAGGCGGGATACTACGTGGTGGTGAAACGTCTGGAGAATACGACGGACGACGGGAGTGACAAGCTGAGAAGCTATTAAAGCCGCGGGAGGCGAAGTATGAAAAAAACACAGGGTGACGGCGGTCTTACGATAAAATATGCGGCGCTTCAGGGAAACTACTGGATGCTGTTTGGTTCGGTCTTTACGTTTATAGCGGTATTTCTGCTGTCCCGGGGATTTTCGGCGGGCGGTGTCGGTGTTCTGATGGCCCTTGGAAATATTACGGGGGCAGTCCTGCAGCCGTGGATTGCCGCTGTGGCGGATAAGAGTGAGAAATATACGCTGAAACAGATGATGATGTGTATCACCGTCCTTGGAATTATTCCGGCGGCAGCGCTGGCGCTCGTACCGGGATCCCGGTATCTGGCAGCAGGCCTGCTCATGGTGGTTATGGCCGTGGTAAGCGTTCAGCAGCCTCTGGTCAATGCGGTGAACGGATATTACTTAAGCCGCGGGAAATCCATGAACTTCGGGATTGCGAGAGGAACGGGCTCCCTGGGATTTGCGGTTCTTTCCTGGATTATGGGGTATTTTGTGGCGTCTTTCGGTGAAAATGTGATCCCCATTGCCATCTGCTTCCTGCTGGTCACCATGCTGGCAGTGCTTTCCTCATTTCGGATGGAACGAGGGAGGGAAAGTGGCGCAGAAATGGCGGAGAGTGCAAAAAAGCCTTCGGAGATCCCGTCAAAAGGAGATGTCATTTCCCGTACACAGGGCAGCGGCTGGGGGCTGATCAGGAAATACAGGAAGTTTTTTCTGGTGCTGGCCGGCATTGTATTTTTGTTCGCTTTTCACAATATGGTTAATACCTATTTAATACAGATCATGGAGCGGTTCGGCGGGGACAGCTCTGATATGGGAACGTCTATAGCCATTGCCGCGGTCTGTGAGATTCCGGTGATGGTGATGTTTTCAAAGATCGCAGAGAGAATCAGGCCCAACCGCCTGCTTAAGATCGCGGGTCTGGGCTTCCTGCTGAAAGCCGCTGCAATCTGGATGGCTGGCAGTGTGCTGCTGGTCCATGCAAGCCAGCTGCTTCAGGCCCTGTCCTTCGCGATCCTGATCCCGGCCTCCGTCTACTATTCGGATGAGGTGATGGAAGAGCAGGACCGGGTAAAGGGGCAGGCCTTCATTACCGCGGCTATCACGGTCGGCGGAATGGTGGGCAATCTCTTTGGCGGAAAGATCATTGACGCAGCAGGGGTTCCGGCTATGCTGACCATCGGTGTGGCCTGCGCGGGAGCCGGCATGCTCTTCGTCTGGATCGGTGCGGTTCCGGCGAAAGAAAGGGGATCAGACGGCACATTATGATGAAGGACATGACAAAGGGGAAGATACCGTCAGAGCTGATCAGGTTTTCTATCCCGCTGATTCTGGGCAACTTGTTTCAGCTGACCTATAACGCGGTGGACTCGATCATCGTCGGCAGATGGGCGGGAGAGAATGCCCTTGCGGCGGTGGGAACGGCGAATCCCGTGATGAACATTGTGATCCTGGGGATTACCGGTATCTGTATAGGGGCCTCGGTATTAATGAGCGAATTCTTTGGGGCGGGCCGCGGGGAACAGCTGAAGCGCCAGGTATCCACCACGCTGATCTTCGGCTGCTTCTTTTCGGCTGTCGTGGTTCTCCTGGGAGTGCTGCTTTCGGTCCCGGTTATGAGGGCACTGCGGGTGCCGGAGGAGATATTCGGGGACGCAGTGGTGTATCTGAGGATTATCTTTCTCGGAATGCCGTTTACCTATCTGTATAACGCGGTGGCGTCCGCCCTGCGGAGTGTGGGAGATTCCAGGACGCCGGTCCGTTTCCTGGCAATGGCCTCGGTGCTTAACGGCTGTCTGGACCTGGTGTTTGTCGCCGGCTTTGGCATGGGAGTCGTGGGGGCGGCGCTGGCCACGGATATCGCGGAGGCGGTGTCCGCAGTCCTGTGTGTCGTCTACGTTTACCGGAAGGTACCTCTGCTGCAGCTGAAACGTGAGGATATCCGCATGGATAGAGAACTGCTGAAGCTGACGCTGAAGCACGGCTCCATTACAGCGCTGCAGCAGTCCTGCCAGCCCATTGGCAAGCTTCTGATCCAGGGAGCCATCAATCCGCTGGGGGTCAGTACGATAGCGGCATTTAATGCGGTGAACCGGGTGGATGATTTTGCATTTACTCCGGAACAGAGTATCTCGAGTGGTATGATGACGTTTATCGCCCAGAACCGGGGGGCAGGAAAGAAAGAACGCGTGAAGAAAGGATTCCGGTACGGTCTCCTCGTCGAAGCAGGATACTGGGTGATAATCTGCACAGCGATCCTGCTTCTGAAGGAGCCTCTGATGAGGCTGTTTGTATCGGAAGGAGATACAAAGATGGTGGCGCCCGGCGTGGAGTATTTGAGCCTGATGGCATTCTTTTATCTGATGCCGGCATTTACCAACGGAATCCAGGGTTTTTTCAGGGGAATGGGGAATATGTCGATTACGCTGGTCTCCACGCTGATCCAGATCACCTTCCGTGTTGTCTTCGTATATCTTCTGGTGCCGCGGATGGGAATGACAGGGGTCGCCTGGGCCTGTCTGATTGGCTGGAGTTTCATGCTCATGGCGGAAGTTCCGTATTACTTCTGGTTTAAACGCCGCCACGAGCTGTTAAAGAATTAAATCAATCAACTTTTGCCCAAATCGCTGCTTCTGTCTATGTAGGAGGTGTGAAGCATCTCCTCCGCGAGAGGGCTGAGCGGTTTTTCGTAGAAATTCTTATAAATGGCTTTTATCTCCGGGTTTTCATGGGATAAACGCAGCTTCATCTGGCGGTCTCTCGCGTAGAGGCCGTCAATTCGTTTCTGGCGCAGTCCGTCGCCGGAGAAGTTCTTGTCCTTCGGCTGTCCGCCGCCGCCGATACAGCCGCCCGGGCAGGTCATGACTTCTATGAACTGATAGAACTTTTCACCGCGTTTGATGCTGTCCAGCAGCCGTCTGGCGTTGGCTGTGCCGTATACGACGGCGATGTCCAGCCTGGTTCCCGCGATGGTCAGAGAAGCCTCCTTCGTGCCGGCAAGTCCGCGGACTTCCTTAAGGTCATATAGGTCATCGGGTACAGGTTCGCCTGTGAGGGCGGCATAGGCAGTGCGGACCGCGGCCTCCATGACGCCGCCGGTATTGCCGAAGATCACACCTGCGCCGGAACCCTTTCCCATAAATGGATCGTATCCGGCCGGTTCCAGGGCGAGGAAATCAATGCCCTGGAACCGGGCCCACTGGGCCAGTTCTCTTGTGGTGATGACGTAGTCCATATCACGCATGCCGTCGATTCCCAGCGTTTTGCCTGCAGAACACATCTCCTCACGGCGAATCTCGAATTTCTTTGCGGTACATGGGGTGACCGCCACGTTTACGATCTTTTTCGGGTCCAGGTTTTCCTGATTGGCAAAATACGTCTTGATGGTCGGACCCTGCATACCGATGGGGCTCTTGGAGGTAGAGAGATTTTCCTTGAATTCAGGATAGTACGTCTCCACAAATTTTACCCAGGCGGGGCAGCAGCTGGTGAGCTGGGGAATGGGGATATTATTGCTGGTTAACCGGCGGATCAGTTCGTTGGCCTCTTCCATAATGGTTAAGTCGGCTGCGAAGTTGGTGTCCAGAACGTAATCACCGCCCAGGGCGCGAAGCAGCGCAACCATGCGGTCTTCCACAAAGCTTCCCTCTTCCATGCCGAATTCCTCTCCGAGTGCCACGCGCACAGACGGCGATGTGGAGAAAATGACGATTTTGTCGGGATCGTTCACGGCCGCTTTTACGCTTTCCCATTCAGGAACTTCTGTAATACAGCCGACAGGACAGACATTGGCGCACTGACCACAGTGAATGCAGATGGCGGTGTCGCCCGTCTTTAACAGATCATAGTAGCCTGCGACTCCGATGGACTCGGTACAGACCGTTTTACACTGGCCGCATTTGATACACAATTCCTCATGCCGCATGACAGAGGGATTATCCGGCTCGATGGGGACCCGGATGTCAGTAAATAGGTGTTTGCTCATGTGAATATTCCTCCTGGGTATGAATTAATAACAGTAACTATTATTAATTATAAAACTTCTGACATATTTTGTCAATGGCGTTCTTCTGTTTTTCGAATTCTTTGCCTGTTCCTTTTGCGATGGCGGATGACGGCCGGAGAGCATCGTAAAGAAATCGTGAAGATTCGGGAAATGCCATTGTAAGAAAGGCGCGGAGGCGGTATAATTTTCTTGTAATTAAGGAAGCAGCCCCCCCAATAATAATGTTTCCAACCAACACATTTCCCCGTCCGGGAACCACAGCCGTTGATTCAGCCGCTGTGGTTTTCGGGCGGGGGATTTTTTATTTCATAGGGTGCGCCCTATGAAATAAAAACCCTCCGGGAGGATGCGCACTCCGCGCTAAGGAAGTATGGCCGCTGAAGCAGCCGCGCTCCGTGGGTTTTCTTGACGGATAGGGGAATATCCGATACAATGTAGACATCTGTAATTACAAGAGACGGGAGATAAGAAGATGATAAAGAATATTGTATTTGATATGGGTAAAGTGCTGGTTGGCTATGACGCGGACAGAGTCTGCGGCCATTACATGGACGATGAGGAGGAGAAAAAGGCGGTCAGCACCAGCGTGTTTGTGTCGCCGGAATGGCTGATGCTGGATATGGGCGTGATTTCGGAGGAAGAGGCTTTAAAACGGATGCAGGCCAGACTGGAAACGGATCATGCGAAGGAGATGGCGGCCCTCTGCCTGGCGCACTGGCATGAGTATAACATGTGGCCTATGGAGAGTATGGGGGAGCTGGTCCGGGAACTGAAGGCGATGGGGTACGGAATCTACCTCTGCTCCAACGCGTCTGAACGGCTTCTGGAATGTTACCGGATTATCCCGGGCATCGAATGCTTTGACGGAATCCTCTTTTCTGCGGAGGTGAAATGCGTGAAGCCGCAGAAGGAGATGTACCAGCATTTATTTGAAAGGTTCCATTTAAAGCCGGAGGAATGTTTCTTCATTGATGATGTGATGTTAAATATCGAAGGCGCCAGAGCCTGCGGTATGGACGGATACTGTTTTGCGGATGGCGATGAGGCGGCACTCCGGGCTGCTTTGAAGCGGTTGAACAGAAATGCGGATTAGATTATGTCTGTGTCTGCACCAATAGAATGGAGACCATGAATGTACGAGACAGAGATTAAAAATATGGATTTGGACCAGCTGGCGAAGTCCGGCCAGTGCTTCCGTATGCGGCTCGTTGCGGAAACGGAGCATGGCGGAATATGGTCCGCGGCCGCCGGGGGGCGGTATGTGGAAGTCATGCAGAATGGGAGCCATTTCCTGTTTTCCTGTGAGGAAGACGAATTTGAAGGGGGGTGGCGTACGTATTTCGATATGGATACGGACTATGAGGCGGTAAAATGTTCGGTGGACCCGGAGGATGAGTACCTGCAGGCGGCCATGGCCTTTGGCGGCGGCGTGCGTATTCTCCGCCAGGATCTGTGGGAGATGATCGTCACCTTCCTGATTTCTCAGAATAATAATATTCCCCGGATCCGAAACAGCGTGGACGCACTGTGTGCGAAATTCGGGGAAAGGAAAACCGGTATCGGGCTGGTTTTGGAACCGGATGGCTGTGTGAAACCGGTGGAGAAGACGTATGACTCATTTCCGGAGGCCGGGGCGGTGGCGGCGGGCGGTCTGGAAGGGCTTGCCGGCCTGGGACTCGGATACCGGGATAAGTACATATGGACCATGGCGGAGAAATGCAGCGGCCCGGACGGCGCAAAGTGGCTGGATGACCTGCGCGCCGCCGACTATCACACGGCTCACGGCATGCTCACAGCAGAATTCGGCATCGGCAGAAAGGTAGCCGACTGTGTTTGCTTATTCGGGCTTCACCACGTGGAGGCATTTCCGGTGGACACTCATGTAAAACAGATTGTGAACACTTATTATCCCGGCGGTTTTCCGCTCGAACGGTATCGGGGATACGCGGGGATTCTGCAGCAGTACATGTTTTATTATAAACTGAACGATAAGTAAGGCAGGGGATCTTATGGAAAAAGAAATGAGTTTTCATATCCTGGGTATCGAAGAGACGAAGGATGAGAACGCCGTGAAAATGGCTTACAGGAAGCTTCTGAAGGAGACGAATCCGGAAGACGACCCGGAGGGCTTTAAACGCCTGCGAACGGCGTACGAGACTGCGGCGGCATTTGCCGCGAAGCCGGATGATGAGACGGAACCGGAAAATGGCGGCGGTACGGAGGAAAAGACTGCGGTTGACGCGTGGATCGACCGGGTCGACGAGTGCTACCGCGATGTATACGACCGCGCCGATGAGCAGGCGTGGAGGGAGCTTCTGGAGGATCCGGTCTGTGACGGTCTGGATACGTCGCTGGAGGCCAGAGAGCGGCTTCTGGCCTATCTGATGAATCATGTCTATCTGCCGCAGAAGATATGGAAGCTGTTGGATAAAAACTTTCAGATTGTGGAAGACATCGAATTTCTGGAAGAGAAATTTCCAAAGAATTTTTTGAATTATGTCGAATATTATGTGGGACATGAGGGCTTCATCCGGTTCGAATATTTCCGGCGCAGGGGCGCGGGGGAAGAGAATGTGGACGGCTATCTGGACCACTATTTTGCGGTGAAGAAAAAGACGGACAGGAATGAATTCGAGGGATGCGCGCAGGAGCTGGACGATCTGGCGGCGTTTGGTGTCTGGCATCCTTATGAGGAGGTGGAGCGTCTGCGTCTCCTGCTTGCGGAGGAGGATGCGGCCGGCGCGGCGCGTCTCGCCGATGAGCTGGAGGAAACATGCGGCGGTTCCATGAGAAATGACCCTTATATCTGGTCCTATATCGGACGTGTCCGTTACCGGGAAGGAAAAAAGGATGAGGCCTATGCCGTCTGGACCCGAGTGCTGGACGACTATCCGGACTATTATCAGGCTAAAACCGGCGCAGTCTCCTGTCTGATGGAGAAGGGGCGGTACTGGCAGGCGCGGGAATGGATGATGGAGATTCTGGAGCTGGACGGGCGTGATGAGGAGATTCTGAGCCGGCTGAAGGAGGCCAATGAGGCGCTTATCACAAGGCTTCAGGAAAATCCGGAGTACCATGAAGAGGGAAAGGACATCCCGGCGGGAGAGGGGGCCATTGAGCTGGCCTGGTGCCTGTTCCAGAATGAAAGGCTCGATGAGACGATCCGGTATCTGGAGAACTATACACCGGAAGAGGGACAGGAATACAGCTACACCAATCTGTTCGGCCGTGTTTTATATCAGGCAGAGCGCTATCAGGAAGCGCGCCCCTATTTAGAGGAGTGGCTCCGTATGATTACCGGGACCGTAGATGACGGGACGCAGGAGAATCAGAGGCGGAGATCCAGACTGGGGCGGGCGCTCTATATTCTGGGCGGATGCTGTTACCAGTTGGGGGAACAGGAGGAGGCGGCCGCATATGTGGAACGGGCGGCGAAAGAAGCGGACAGCCAGCAGGAGCGGATGGGGTACCGTCAGTACCTCGCCCACATTCTCTGTGAGTCGAAGCAGTATGAGCAGGCGGTGGATGTCTGCGATCAGATTCTGGAGGAAGACGAGAATTACTATCCGGCCTATTTAATCAGACAGGAAGCGTGCTATGAGCTGAGAAAGGGTCAGCAGGTCGTGGATGATTACCACCGGGCGGTAGGCATTTTCGCCGGATATTATAAGCCGTATCTTTTGGCGGCGCAGGTATTTTTCTATCATAACCAGTTTGAGGATGCCAAGGGAGTCATCGACCGGGCAAAGGAGAACGGGGTGGAGTTTTCCAGCTGCCTCAAGCTGTATGAGGTGAAGATTCTGCGCAATCTGGCCGGGAAGAAGGAGGACCGGGAGCTTCCCTTAAAGCTTTGCGGGGAGCTGATGAAGGAGATCGAGGGTGAAACGGATATTGAGGATACTTCCGAGGTGGAATTCGAGACGGCCCTCCTCCACTGGGATAACGATGAGTTTCAGGAGGCCCTGTCCCACATGGCCGAGGCCATTCGGAAAAATGCGGGCCGGATGCAGTACCGGCTGGTGCGCGGGAACATTTATCTGGATATGAAGAAATATAATGAGGCACTGACGGAATACGCCGGCGCCGAGGAGGTCTATCGCAGCTCGCCCTCCCTCTATTATAACCGGGGACTGTGCTATGAGGGAAAGAAGATGAAGGCGCAGGCCGCCGAGAACTTTGAAAAGGCGCTGGAACTCCAGGAGGGATATCGGGATGCCTGCGAGAAGCTGGCGGATTACTACCGGGAAAAATATGAGGATCAGTACAAACGGGCCGATTTTGACACTTCTATCGCCTATATCAGCCGTCAGATCGCGGTTACGGAGAACTGCTACTATCTGGTGCACCGTGGCCTGATCTACATGAACGCCATGGAACTCGACGAGGCCATACGCGACTTCGAGAAAGCGCTCGAGTATGTCCCGGAGGACTGGGCGGCGCATAATAATCTGGGGTGCTGCTATAAGTATCTGGGCCGTTTTGAGGAGGCCATCGGATATTTCGAGAAGGCCGTGGAATATATGGAGGACAGCAAAAGCCTGCTTCCGTACAGCAATATGGCCGACTGCTACGAGGCGCTTGGGGATTACCGGAAAGCGATCGAATGCTATCAGAAGGATCTGAAGCTGTTTCCGGATTACACATCGTTCTGGAAGGAGATTGGCCAGCTTTACGCCTACCTTGGGGAGTATGACAGGGCGGAGGAGGCCTACGGCCATACGACGAAAATGGACGACTACTACAGCCGTATGGGTGATCTGTGGTTTTACCAGGGAAACGATAAAAAGGCCCTGCATTTTTATAAGAAAGGGATTGAGAACGCGGCGGCGGATAAGAAGGCGGAGCGGCAGTCCGATTTAGGCCAGGCTTATATGGATCAACTACAAAACTATTCGAAGGCGGCGGCCTGGCTGAAACGGGCGATTGCCAGAACGACGGATCACGGCGATTTATTCGACTATGAGCGGTATCTTGCGCGGGCGTATTACCTGATGGGCAAATACGGTCCGGCAAAGGAACATGCGAAGGCGGCGCTGGAGCATTTTAAGCAGTCCGGAGAGGGAACGGAGGAGGACTATTTGGCCTACGGCCCCTACAAACCGGCCCGGGAAGGCGTGATGGGCTGGCTGTATCTGGCGATGGGAGAACGGGAGAAGGGCATGGAGCTGTTCGGGCAGATGGACCGGGGATACCGGTGCAAGGGCTGCCGCTACCAGGGCTGCTATGAGAAATACCTTTTCCAGGGCTGGTGTTACGAGGCCATGGGCGATCAGGAGAACGCGCTTCTCATGTACCGGGAGGCGGTACGGCTGGATCCCCATTCTATCGCGGTGATGTGTGCGCTGGATAATTTACAGAAGAAGGTGGACAGAAAGAAATGATCATTGGAATCGATTTGGGAACGACCAACAGCCTGGCGGCTTATTATACAGATGAGGGGCCGAAGATCATTCCGAACCGGCTGGGGAGGCGTTTGACGCCCTCCGTAGTCAGTATGGATTCGGAGACTCCCCCTCACATTCGTTCGGCGGAATGTGCGGAGACTCCCCCTCACATTCGTTCGGCGGAAGATGAGGAATATCAGGTTTATGTGGGGGACTCTGCGGTGGAACGCGGACTGCTCCATCCGGAGAGTACGGCCAGCGTCTTTAAACGTGATATGGGAAGCAGGAAGCAGTTTCATTTGGGTCATAAAAGCTTTCTGGCTGAGGAACTCTCCTCCTTTGTGCTCCGGGCGCTGAAGGAGGATGCGGAACACTATCTCGGGGAAGAGGTGACGGAGGCGGTGATCAGCGTGCCGGCCTATTTTAACGATGCCAGAAGGCGTGCGACCAAGCGGGCCGGGGAACTGGCGGGTCTCAAGGTGGAGCGGATCATCAGCGAGCCTACGGCGGCGGCCATCGCCTACGGACTGTATCAGAACCGGGAGCATGCCAGATTTCTGGTGTTTGATCTGGGCGGTGGGACGTTTGACGTATCCATTCTGGAGCTTTACGATACCATCTTAGAGGTGCGCGCCGTGGCGGGCGATAATTTCCTGGGAGGGGAGGACTTCACGGCGGTTCTGGAGGACATGTTCTTCGAGAAATACCGGG